>JAHZJA010000795.1 GCA_022601155.1 Deltaproteobacteria bacterium
CCTCGCCGGCCTCGCAATCGGGCGGAGGCTGAGGTGGAGGACCGGTGTCGTCGGCCGAGCCTTCGCTGGGATCGGTCGACGTGGTGGAGTCGGTGCCGACGTTGGTCGGGCCGGTGGCGCCCGTGGGTGAAGCCCCACCGGCGTCGCCGCCGGCACATGCGGTGAGCACGAGCACGCCCGCAACCCATCCCCACGTCGCCGCCAGCCGGGCAAGGATGCGCGGCTCGGCTCGCGACCCGAGCTCGGGCCCTCGCGCAGGTCGTGGCCTAGGCAAGGATGCCCGACAGATGCTCGGACGTCTCACCGCCGTTGAACCCGTAGCTCGGCGTGTCGATGCCCAGTGCGCGCAGCATGGTGACGTGGGCGGTGCTGATGTTGCCGCCGTCGATCCGCTCGTGCACCCCGGGGTTGATCGCCCCGCATGCACGCCCGGCGAACACCATCGGATGCTCCGCGGCACCGTGGATCCAGCCCTCACCGTACTCGCTGGTGCCCATCACGAGCATACGATCGAGCAGCGAGACCCCGGTGGGGTCGACCGTCTCCTGCATGATGTCGAGCAACCGCGCGAACGCCTGCATCTGGTACTCGGTGATGTCGCGGACGCGCTGCCACACGCCGTCGTGGCAGGTCTTGTGCATCCCATCGGGCACCCCGAGGTTGGAGAACACATGGGTCGTGGCCGGCGAGGTCAGCATGAAGCTGAACACTCGCGACAGCCCGCACAGCAGGCCTCGTGCCAGCAGGTCGGCCATCAGCTCCGTCTTGACGATGAGGTCTTCGGAGCTGCCCGGCGCTCCCGGGTCGTCGCACGCGGTCACCGAGAGCTCGAGCCGCCGCTGGATCTCGTCCATGTGGGCCAGGTGCTCGTCGAGCCGGATCCGATCGGCCGCGCCCAGTCGCGCGCGCAGATCGTTGGCGTCCTCCATGACCGTGTCGAGCAAGCTCACTCGGCGCTCGAGAGAGGCGGTATCGGCCGGCACATCGAACAGCAGGTTGTACAGCTGGGCCGGGTCTTGGACGGGCTGGTTGAGCGAGTCGGGACCGTTGTAGGAGATCGCGTTCCAGTGCCCGTAGTCGTGGAACCGGGCCTCGGAGACCCCCATCACCAGCGAGCGGAACCGCGGCACGTCGTTGCCGTAGAACTCGTCGTGCTTGGCGATGTACTGGTCGAGGCTCGGACGCCGCGCGGTGAGGGTGTGCGAAGGGTGGTCGAAGCCCTCCGATCGGGGTCGATCGGACGTCAGCGCGACCATGAAGCCCCGCATGTGGCCATCGCCCTGTCCGCCGGGCACGGAGGGAATGTCGGTGTGGGGCTGGAGCCCCGTGACCAGGCTGACCTCGTGGGCGGCGAGCGGAAGCAGCAGCTCGGTGGGCGTGTACCCCGGGCCGGTCTGCGCGGGTGTCCACAGGTCGGGGTGCCCGGCGGCGGCCTGGTCGGCCCCGTGTGCGGCGTGCCACGGCAGGCCATTGGCCCAGAAGAACACGCCGAAGATGGGCTGGTCGTCGGTGCCGTCGGCCCACGCACCGTGGGTCCCGAGCATGGCCTCGAGCGGAGGCAGAGCCAACGAGACCATGGCCCCGCCCGCTGCTCCGCGCAGCATCGTACGTCGCGAGAGGAATTTGCGGCTCATGCTCCCTCCTGCGGTCGGGCGAGGGTTCGGAAGCCCTCGTGCGTGACCAGCTGCATCAGCAGCGACTTGAATCGATAGCCCTCGGACTCGAAGCGGTCGTCGAGGTCGGTCAGGATGTCGGCCTCGTCTTCGGTCTCCAGCCGACCTTGGGCGTGGCGGTACAGCTGCGTGACCACGCACTTGCCAACCCGAGCATCGTCGGCGAGCAGCGGCCCCAGCTCGGTCGCGTTGGCCAGCGCGACGCCGTCGAGGCTGCCCGAGGCGTCGATGTCGTGACCGCCCGGGTACTCGGTGCGATGGCTGCCGAGCGAGTCGAAGTTCTCGAACAGGAAGCCCGGGGGGTCGATGAAGCCATGGCAGCCCGAACACGCCGGGTCGTCGCGGTGTTGCTCCAGCCGCTCACGCAGGGTCACCGCCTCGCTGGCGTCGGTGTCCAGCTCGGTGTCGGCGTCGTCGGGCGGGGGCTGAACCTCTTGGCACAGGACCCGCTCGCGAACGTACTTGCCGCGAAGGGTGGGCGAGGTCTCCGTCTCGTGGGCATTCATGGTGAGGAACGCCCCCAGCGTCAGTAGCCCATTGCGGGGGCCGTCTTCGGGCAGCTCCACCGGTACGAATGCGATGGGCGAGGCCCCTGGTGCGTCCACACCGTAGAGCATCGCCAGCTCTTCGTTCACGAAGGTGCTGTGCGTGCCATAGATGCCGCGGATGTCGGCATCTCGGCGAAACACGAAGTCATCGACGAGGAGCTTGACCTCGTTGCGCATCGACTGCGGCAAGCTCGGGGCGAACATCGGGTAGGCATCGACATCGCGCGTGACCCCGTCGAGCCGAGACAGATCGAAGTACTGGGCGAAGAACTCCTGGATCGCCACGCTCGCCCTGGGGTCGGCCAACATCCGCTCCGCGTGCTCGCGGAGGCCGTCGGCCGTGTCGAGGACGCCGTCGGCTGCGGCATCGAGGAGCATGTCGTCAGGGGAGGTGTTCCACATCAGGAACGACAGCCGACTGGCCATCTCGAACGCGGTGTAGCGCAGCAGCTCGGGATCGTCGGGGTCGGGCTCGCCCAGCTCCACCCGGTAGATGAAGTAGGGCGACTGGAGCATCCCGGCCACCGCCAGTCGCACGCCCTCCCACGCATCGGGGTCGGCCAGCTCCACGGTGATCGCCTGCCAGCGCGCCATCTCGTCGGCGGTGAGCGGGCGTCGATAGGCCTGGCGCCCAAAGTCGGCCAGGAACCCCTGCACGCACTGATCGCCGGGGGCACTGGGCTCGCAGCCCACCAGCGCCAGCCGACGCTCGGCGTCGTCGAACACCAGGTGAGACAGCGCGTCGGCGGCCTCTTCGTATTGCTGGGTCCCCAACTCCGACAGCGTGGTGGTGGATGCACCGACGTTGAAGAACAGATAGGGGTTGGTGTCGGGCTCGAGCATCACCGCAGGCAGGCCGGGACCCAGTAGCTGGGTGACGCTGTTGCGGTACTGCGTGGAGGTGAGCCGGGGCAGGACCGCTGCCGCCGGGTCGAACACCAGCGGATCGCCATCGGTCTCCCCCGTGTCACCGGTGCTGGCCCCGTCGCCGGACTCTTCGCCGCCGCCGTTGCCGTCGCCGCGTTCACTGTGCCCGCCATAGCAGCCGACGGTCGCTCCCATGAGGGCGATCAGCGCCCACTTGGGCGACCACCGCGGTCGTCGTGCCTGCTCGTTCATCCGTCGTTCCCCACTGGAATCCTACCATGCAGACCATGCTGGAGCACCGCCGGTGAAGGTTCGCACCGCGGTGAAATCCCGGGCTCTCAGGGAGTGACTGTCGTTTGTGGGTGCCTGCCTTCACCAAAAGAACCGAGGGTGAGCGCCTCGTGTACCGAGCAGGTTGCGTGGCCGCCGACGCGCTATCGCACCCGATGCCGGGCTAGCCACGCGTCTACGTCCGATCGCTCGGTGTCGAACCGGGGCGACAGCTCGGCGAAAGCGTCGCGGGTCAGCTCGGCGAGCCGTCGTGCGCGGATCCGCTGACTACGGTCGTCCCACAGCGCTCGTGCGAGTACGAAGCGCGCTTCGGCTTGCGACTCCGCAGGCATCGCCGCGGCCTCGACGATGGACAGGGCACGCTCGGCTTGGGGCACGGCCAGCGCGCTGCGGCGCTGCGCGAGGTTGGTCGAGGCCAGACCAACCAGTGGCCTCGCCACATCGTGGTGCGTCGCGCCGAGGGCCTTCTCCAGGATCTCGAGTGCGCGCGTGTACGCGGCTCGAGCCTCATCGTACCGACGCTGCTTGAGCAGCATGCTGCCGATGCCGATCGCACTCCGCCCAACTTCCGGGTGTTGGGGGGTCAGCGCTTGCTCGCGGATCTCCATCGCGCGCCGATGCAGGGCCTCGCTGCCTGCATAGTCGTCCTGTCGTCCGCGGACGTTCGCCAGGTTGGCCACGGCGTTGGCAGTGTCGGAGTGATCGGGTCCCAGCGCCCGTTCGGTGATCTCGAGGGCGCGCCGAATGTACTGCTCCGCCTCGGGGTAGCGCCGCCGACGTTGGAGAATCGTGCCGAGGTTGTTGAGGCTGTAGGCCACCTCGGTGTGGTCGGGGCCCAGCCGTGCCTCGCGAATGCGGAGGGCTCGCTCGTGCACGCGTTCGGCCTCCTCCAGGTGGCCGCTGGCATCCAAGATGGCTCCCAGGTTGTTCAGACAGGCGGCGACCTCGGGGTGGTCGGGGCCCAGCGCCCTCTCCTTCAGCTCCAGCATGGCGCGCAGCTGGTGCTCTGCTTCGGCGTACCGACCCTGGCGATAGAACAGATTGCCCAGGCCGCCGATCGCATTGCCGACGTCCGGGTGATGAGGACCGACCGCACGCTCCAAGATCTGCTGCGCTCGTCGGAGCAGGGGCTCGGCCTGCTCGAGTCGCTCCTGGCTGATGAGGATCGTCCCGAGGTTTTGCATGACGTCGGCCACCGCGGGGTGACCCGGTCCTTGGATGCGCACTCGGGCCTCCAATGCGCTTCGCGTGAGCTGTTCGGCCTCGCGGTATCGGCCTTGAAGGAAGAGCACATTGGCGAGGTTGGTCCGGGCCGCGAGCACGTTGGGGTGGTCGGCGTCGGAGCTCTGCTCTTGGATATCGATGGCCCGACGAAACTCGGCCTCGGCGCGCTCGTACTGACCCTGGTGCTGGAGCACGCTCGCCAACCCTCCGATGGCAGCGGTGAGGTCACCGGTGTCGCCAACGCGCTCGGCCAGGGGTCGAGCAATGCGGCCCCACTGGAGCCCCCGCTCATGATCTGCGAGCAGGAATCCGACGAGGTAGGTCAGCCCGACGGCAGCCCTCATCTCCACCCGCTCATGGTCGAGCTGGGCGGCGGTGGAGTAGGCCTCAGTGAGGTCTTGCGCGGCGGGGTCGTAGTCGCCGAGGTACAGGCGCAGCCGTCCCCGTCGTTGCTGGGCCTCGGCGACCACTGGCATGTACCCGACAGCTCGAGCGCGCTCGAGCAGGGGCTGGAGCGTGTCGATCCCCTCTCGGTATTGGCCCGCGCCCTGCAACGCGCGCACGACCTCGAGCTGGCCACGGATCTGTTCGACGACCGCGGCTGTCTCCCGGTCTTCGGGCGGGGGCACGCGCTGTTGTTGATCTCGCAGGCGATCGACGTCGCTGCACATGTCCAGCCGGGGCCCCTTGCCGACCATCTGCACCGCGTTGCGCACCACGAGAGCATCGGCCTGGGCCAGTACCGAGACCGTCGCGTCGAGGGCCTTTCGCCGATCGTCCAGGCAGCCCATGCGAAGCTCCAAGATTTCCTCGCTCTGCTGCCCCCACACCGCGGTCGCCTCGCATGCCTCGGTGTGCATATCCACCCAGGCGTCGGCTTGGTCGTCGAGCTTCGCCCCGACGCGGGCCCAGGTATCGGCTGCGTACGCGAGCTCGGTGCTCATGAAGGCGCGCTCGACCTCGTCGCGTCGCGTGTCGTCCCACACCCCGGCGAGCTCGGAGGAGGCCTGCGTGCAGCGCTTGCCCATGTCGGCCTGATACGCCAGCGCGAGCGAGGCGATCGCGATCCCGGGCCCCAGCAGTGAGGCCGTCAGCACCCAGCCCCGTCGCCGGGAGCCGAGCTGTCGCTCCAGCCGCTGCAGCAGGACCTTCATCGAGGGCCAGCGCGCCTGGGGGTCCGAGGCCAGACCGCGCAGCAAGATCGGTCGCAGCGACGTGGGGACGGTGGTGCCCTTGGGAGGCCGCCGTACACCCGACGATTCCATCGAGTCGAGCAGCGAACGAATCGTGGTGCCCTCGAACGGGCGCTCGGCGTACAGCGCTTCCCACAGCGACAGGCAGAAGCTGAACTGATCGCTGCGGGCATCGGCGCTGCGACCGTGCATCTGCTCGGGGGGCATGTATCCCGGAGTGCCCACCACCTCGCCGTCGCTGGCGTGGAGCTCGAGGCGCGCCGTGTCGTCGATGTCGGGCTCGGTGTCGCGGGCCCGTACGGCCGCGGGGTCGGCGTGCTGGGCCAGACCGAAGTCGAGCACGCGCACATGACCCTCGTCGTCGATGATGGCGTTGCTCGGCTTGAAGTCGCGATGGACCAACCCCTTGGCATGGGCCGCCGCGAGCCCTGCTCCCGCTTGCACGTAGGCGCGCAGGCAGGCCCGCCAGCGCGGCCGCGGATCGGCGTGCGCCCACTTGGCCAGCGTCTGGCCCTTGACCAGCTCCATCGCGATGAACGACTGACCCTCGGCACGACCGACCTCGTGGACCTGCACGACGTTGGGGTGGGACAGCCTGGCCAGCGCTCGAGCCTCGCGCTCGAGCCAGCCCGTGGTCGCCGCGTCCACATCGGGTCGCAGCAGCTTGATCGCCACCGCTCGGTCGAGCTGCTCGTCGTAGGCCTTGAGCACGATGCCCGCACCCCCGCGACCCAGGGTGTCGAGCACGACGTAGCGGCCAAAGCGTCGTTCCCGCGACCGCGGGGTCAATCCGAGACCGGAGAGGATCTTGTCTCTGCGGACGTCGTCGGCCGCGGTGTAGTCGTCGGATTCCGGTGGTGGGGTGAACCGCCGAAGCGGGTGACTGTCTCCCAAGCTCGAGTTGTCCTCACCGTTCGCCTCGTTCGCCCCAGACAAGACCATGTGACGTGAGTAACGCGAGTTGCGATTTTGATTGCAACCCTCTTGGTTCGGCCGTCGCGATCAAGGGGCCGAACGTCTCGCGCGACGACGCCACCGCAGCCCGAGCAACAGCACACCTACATCCCACGCGATGTGCCCGACGACGATGGGCCACAGGCCCGCCCACGGCAGCACGAACCACGCGATGGCGGCGTAGTCGATGGCTTTGACCAGGCATGAACGCCACGAAAACACCGGGTAGTGGATCAGGCCGAACACGACGCCTGCGAGCAGGGCGGTCCACGGGGTGATGCCCAGCCACGCCAGCGGGGCGAGGACGAGGCCGTCTTCGGTGGCGACCTTGACGATGCCAAGCGGGCGGCGAGCGAATTGGTCGACGTAGGCCCCGAAGACGTATCCCAGGCCCTGGTCCACCCCAGACTCGGACGCGTCGTCTCCGGCTTCGGCTGGGCTGGTGTCGTCGGTAGATGAGGACTCGGCCTGGGTCGGGCCGCCGACCGCGTCGATGGCTTCGTACAGGGGCAGGGCGCCGAGCGAGACCCCCAGGTAGGCCAGCACCCCCCACCACGATGTCGGCAGCGGAGCCCCGACGAAGTAAATGATGAGCATGGCCAGGCCGGCGAGGGTGAATGCGGTGTAGCGATGCCGCAGCCACGGCAGGCGTTCGAAGCCCATCGCGCGCAGGCAGTACTCGGCCTCGTCGTGACCGGCCGATCCGGCGCGGCGATACCACTGGGCCGCGGCAGCGCGATCGCGAGGCGTGCCCCGACCTCCCGCCAGGCAGCGCCCCAGCAACACCTGGGCCTCCGGGTCGCCCGACCGCGCGGCCACGCGACTCCAGGTGTACGCGCTGCGATCGTTGGCCACCGCTCCGTGGTCGTAGCGGCGGGCGTCGAAGTCCCGGGTCAACCAGTGGCGGGCGAATCGAAGCCGCAGGGTGGGGTCGGCCTCGTCGCGTGCGGCCAGCGCTCGCATCTCGTTGAGCACCGCGATGTGCTCGAGGAAGCTGCCCTGTCGCTCGGGCAGCTCGGCCTCGAGGCGTTCGAACAGGGCGGTGATGCTCTCGTGGTCGCTGCTCCGATAAGCTCGCGTGCGAAGCGCTTCGGTCGGCCTGCGTTGGACGCGGCGGCCCCTTCGAGGCTCGCTGCCCACGGCGCGGGCCCACAGGTTGCGTTGTTCTTGATCGGCCCCAGGGCGCCGGGCCATCGAGCCCAGCTCGTGTTCGATCGACGCGCGATCGTCGAGCTCATCGTGCTCGTGCGAGGCCAGCAGCGCGTGGGCAAGGGCCGTGCGCTCGGGTTCGCAGGCCCATGCACGACGGGCCTGCTGGCGGAGCTCACGGAGGCGAAGGCCCGCGCGCTCCCGAGCTCCCACATGGAGGTCGCGCGCGATCGCGGTGGCCAGAGCTCGGGCGAGCGGACTGCGGGTCTCGGGGCAAGGGTGTGCCGTAGCCAGCGCACGCAGGCTCTCGAGCAGCGGGACCGCGGCCAGCTCGCCGCGCTGGCGCACCGCAATGGCGTGGGCAATTTCGAGGCCCTCGCACCACGCAACGGCGCCACCTTCCAGTGGCAACGCCTGGTGGGCGGCTGCCTCGAGCTGGGGCAGCAGCGCGAGCGCCTCGGTGTGCTGGCCGTCCTGAGCCATGGCATGCATGGCATCGCGGCAGACCTGGGCCCAGGCCAAGAACTGCTGGCGGACCAGCGCGCTCAGCGGCTGCGTGTGCTCGCGGAGGACCTCGTCGACCAGCCAGTGACGCAGCGCGGTCGCGCGGTCGCGCTCGCCGAGCGCCAGATACTCGGCGTGGGCCCGCAGCAGCTCCCGTGCCCACCGGGTACGCAATGACTCGGTGCAGCCGGGGTGGAGCTGCTCGCCCAGCGACTCCAGTCGGGCCTCGATTCGGGCCCGGCGCTCCTCCCTGGCATGCGCTGCAGCCACGTCGGCCGAGCCA
>JAHZJA010000796.1 GCA_022601155.1 Deltaproteobacteria bacterium
GTACTCCGGAAGCTACGAGACCGCCGCCCCTGCGGCCGGCCCGACGCCAGCGGGACCATGCGTCCCCGGCCCATGCATCCCCCCGCCGTGCCGGCCATGCATCCCCCCGCCGTGCCGGCCATGCATCCCGCCCCCTTGTCGGCCGTGCAGCCCCTGCATTCCACCTCCGTGCCGGCCATGCGTTCCCCCGCCGTGCCGGCCATGCATTCCGCCTCCGTGCCCGTGCCCGTGCCCGTGCCCGCCTCCGTGCTTCTAGCGCTCGGCCCAACCTAGCCGAGTCGTCACGGCGACGAACCTCGTCGTTCGTCCGACGGTGACGACGATACGCGCTCCGGCGTAGCCGGAGCGCCCTCTCCCCTTTGTCCGAGCGAAGAACCAATGACCACGACGAACTCCCGGATCGAGTTGCATAGCTGCGAGCCCAGCCCACCGGAGCGCACGACCAGCCTGTTGCACCGTGTGTTTGGAGCAGACTCCGGCCCCATACGACAGCTCAACTGGTACACGCCGCGCAGCGACGATCCAGCCTTCGTTCACTGTCATGCGTGGGTCGCCGCTCCCCCCGGCCAACCATCCGCACAGCCGTTGAGTGTCGGCGGCACGGCCACCAACCGGACCGTCGCGCTGGCCAAGGCGATTGGTGAGGCCGTCGAGCGCTACTGCGGCAGCGTCTACGACGCGGATCGCGTCCAGGTCATGTCCCACCGCGAGGCGAAGGGTGAAGCCATCGACCCCCGTCGGTTCGTGCTGTTTCACGACAGCCAGTACGAGGCGGGGTTCGGCATCAATCGAGTCGATGAAGACAGCCCGATCGGATGGACCCGCGGCTACTCACTGACCAACGATCGGCCGGTTTGGGTCCCGGCATCGATGGTCTACACCGAGTACCAAGCACTCACCGTACAAGAGCCTTTCGAGGTCACGCCCGTCAGCGGCTACGCCTGCGGCAACACGCTCGAGGAGGCGTTGCTGGGCGGAATCTGCGAGGTCGTCGAGCGCGACGCCTTCATGATTCACTGGTACCAGCGGCTGCCTACCGACGGTATCGACCTCCGCACGCTGCAATCGGCCCAGGCCAAGGAAACGCTCGAGCGGTACCGCAACTGTCCGGTACGGCTGTTCTGCGCCAATATCACGACCGATCTCGGAATCCCCGCCGTCGCCGCGCTGATGACCTCGCAGCACCCCGGTTGGCCCGCCGCCGCGATCGCCACCGCGGCATCGACGGATCCCGAGCGCGCGGTGGTTCGCGCGCTGCAGGAGCTGTCCTCGAATCACCTGTACGTCCGGGACAGCGCCGACGCCCGTGCCGGCGACATCCCCCACGGACCCGAGCAGGTCACCTCGCAGGAGGACCATGGCCTGCTCTACACACACCCGCGCTGGCTGACCCAGCTCGACTCGCTGCTTCGGCCACGGTCGAGGATCTCGATCGGTGACGTTCCCGGCCGTGAATTCTCCGACATGAAGGATGCGGTCGAGCACTGCGTGGCCAACCTCCACGAGGCCGGCCACGAGGTGTTGTTCGCCGATCTGACCACTCCCGAGCTCGCGGAGCAGGGGTTCAAGGTCGTCAAGGTGCTCATCCCCGGCCTGCAGCCCGTCGACTTCGGACCCCACTACCGGCATCTGGGCGGGCGCCGCCTGTACGAGGTCCCCGGGCGGCTCGGCCATGACCACGTCGGCCGCTGCCCCCCCGAGCTGAACTCGTTCCCCCACCCGTTCCCCTGAGATCAGTGACGACGCGGCTACACGATGACGAACGAGCAATCCGATCAAGATTCGCCCATGGACCCGCGTTGGATGCATGCATCCACCTCGATCGCACCCGAGGATCTTCCAACCGTGGCGCCACTGCCTCCCCCCCTCGTGCCAGGGGCGGCCGTCGGCCAGATCGCGCTACCGAGGGTCTTTGGCCTCTCGAGCGCCCCCCTCGAGGGAGCCATCACGACACGGCGCAGCGCCACGGCCTTCAACCCGTACGTCTCCACACCGCAGGCGACCTTGTCGCGCTTGCTGTCGCTGTCCTGCGGGCTGACGACCGCCACGGACAAGGCCGCCAAAATACGGTTCCGCCGTGCGTCACCGTCGGCCGGCGCGCGGTATCCCATCGACACGTACGTCATCAGCCAGCGAGTGAAGGGGCTGTCGCCTGGCGTCTACCGCTATGTACAGGCCGACCACAGCCTGCTGTGGCTCCGGGAGGGAAACTTTGGCTCGGCCCTCGCCGGATGGCTGCTCGATCAGCCTTCGTTTCGCGATGTCTCGGCCTCGTTCGTGCTCGCCGGGAACATGGAGCGTCTCGAAGATCGCTATGGCGCCCGTGGGTACCGATACATGTTGCTCGAAGCGGGTCACATTGCGCAGAACCTCTGCCTCCTGGGCGCCACGCTGGGCCTGGGCGTGCAGGTCTGTGGAGGCTTCGTCGACGCCGCGATCAATCGCCTGATCGGGTGCGAGACGTCGACGAACTACGCTCTGTACGTGATCGGCGTGGGTCAGCCCGCATGACTTCCTGGATCGTCCAAGACCCGATGCAACCCCGACGGTACATCGTCCGCCCGAGGGCGGCGCCCCCTTGGCCCTCCGCGGCCGCTCCGGGGCCGGCGAGGATCATCAAGCGTACTCCGCTGGGGCACTACGTTGTCGAGATGCACCCCGACAGCGCCCGACGACTCGTGCATGCCCAGCCGGGAGTCGCGATCGAGTACGAGCAGCCGCTCGAGCTGTTCTCCATGCCGGGGCTTCCGCCACGAGGCCCTGCCAGCGGCGCCTACACGCGCGGCATCCTCGTGTCCGACGCCACGACAGGCGCTCCGATTCCCGGGGTCGACGTGTACGGCCTCGACGCCGGGATGGCCCAGCGCACGCAGACCAACGGCAAGGGACACGCCACCGTGCGGGCCCATGCCGGGATCCTGTCGGAGGTGGTCATCTCGCCGCG
Source organism: Deltaproteobacteria bacterium (assembly GCA_022601155.1). Lineage (GTDB taxonomy): Bacteria > Myxococcota_A > Polyangia > Nannocystales > Nannocystaceae > Paraliomyxa. Next base: position 2,945 of record JAHZJA010000796.1, read on the forward strand.
CCACGGCTACTGGTCACGCGTACTCCGGCAGCTCCCCATGGGGGTGGAAGGGCAGACTCGTGTCTCGCTCGAGCCGCTACCCGTGCATGGTGACTACAGCTGGGGTCACCGCTTCATGGGGTTCGACCAGGTCAACCGGCGTTGGAAGGGCCGTGGCGTTCGAGTCGGGATCATCGACACGGGCATCAGTACCCAGGAGGCCGATGTACACCCCGCAGGCGGCTTGAACACGGTCTCCGAGGCCGCACCGCGCAGCTGGAATCTCGATGACGAGGGCCACGGTACGCACTGTGCGGGAATCGTGGCCTCCCTCCACGACGAACGAGGGGTCCGCGGGGGCGCACCCGAGGCCGAGATCTACTCGCTCAAGGTCTTCCCCGGCGGGCAGCTGAGCGACCTGCTGGAAGCCGTCGAGTGGTGCATCCAACACCGGATCGACGTGGTGACGATGAGCCTCGGTAGCGTGTGGCCATCCAGAGCGCTGACCGACGCGATGGGCCATGGCTACGCACGAGGGATCACGTTCATCGCCGCGGCAGGCAACCACGCCTCCCGCGTGGCCTTCCCCGCCGCCAATCCCTGGACCATCGCCGTCGGTGCCTTCGGTCGTCACGGGACGTTTCCCGACGACAGCGCTCACGTGCGCCAGATCGGCTGGAACCACGACCGCTCCGGGCAGGTGTTCGCGGCGGGCTTCAGCAACTACGGCCCCGAGATCGATGTCTGTGCGCCAGGCGTCGCAATCCTCTCCACGGTGCCGGGCGGATACGCCGCGTGGGACGGCACTTCCATGGCATGCCCACTGGTCACTGCGCTGGTCGCATTGATCTTGGAGGCCTCCCCTTCGATCCGTACCGGAGACTGGCGACAGCCACACGCGGTCCGGCAGATTCTGAGGTACGCCTCGAGCGATCTCGGCTTGCCGCCGCTGGTGCAGGGGCACGGTGTGCCCTTCGCTCCGCTGGCGTTGGGCGGGCGGACGCGCCTCCACTGAGACCCACTTCAACCCCACCCGTACCCAGTCACCTGGCGAGCACACTCATGCAGACCGAACTCTACGAATCGATCGACATGCATCGCATGATGTTGACCGACCGAATTCGCAATCAAATCTATCGCTCCGCGCTGTTTGCGACCATCCGCAAGGGTGATGTCGTCCTCGATGTTGGTGCGGGCAGCGGCATTCTCAGCCTGTTCGCAGCCCAAGCCGGGGCCGCGAAGGTCTATGCCGTCGAGCGTACGAGCACCGCGGGGCTTGCTCGACAATTGGCCGCCCGCAACGGGTTCGGCGATCGCATCGAGATCATCCACGGCGACATTCGCGACGTGGAGCTGCCCCAGCCGGTGGACGTGCTGGTGTCGGAATGGATGGGAATCTACGCGGTCGACGAGAACTTGTTGGCGCTGGTGCTCGAGGCGCGTGACCGATTCTTGCGCCCCGGCGGAGCCATGGTGCCGCGGCGGAGCAAGGTGTGGCTCGCCCCGGTCTGGAGCGAGGAACGCGATGTTGCACTGGGACTTCTCGACGATGTGCACGGTCTGTCGTTCCAGTCGATCGCCGCATATCCCACCGACGATCTGATCTGGACGGGCAGCGGTATCACCCCAGAGCACCTCCGAGCGGCACCGCAAGTGCTGTGGGACATCGACCTCGCCAGCCACGCGGCTGCGGACGCACGCCTACCGTTTCGTGCTCAGCGGACATTTAGAGCCTCGGGCGCGGGCCTGGTCAACGGCCTGACCCCGTGGTTCGACGCAGACTTTGGGCACGGGCTGGTCCTGTCCACGCGGCCCGGCCAACCCCGCACACACTGGGGTCACTATGTCCTTCCCCTGAGTCGGAACAACGCGGTCGTCGAGGGTACCGAGATCTCGGCCCAGTTGACCTGTCTGCCCGCCACCCCGGGGCACTCGCACCATGCCTGGTCCGCACGAGTGGGCACGGGGTCGTGGGAGCATCACGACACCCGCACGCCTCGGACCACCTCGCAGTGCTGCGACGGGCAGCCGACATGCGTCCCCGCCACTCCGCAATGGGAGTCGACCGGGCGCAACGCAACCCACTCGGAGCAGGCCTGCCGCGCGCTCGGGCTGCCTGTGCACTAAGCCCCGTTGAAGCGCAGTCACCTCCCCCGCCCCAGTCGGCCGGGACATCCACGCGCTGCCACGAGCATTCCCCCATCGCCGGGAGCGATGGGGAACACCGTCGAGCCTGCACGACAGCTGCTCTCGCGGGGGTGGGTCCTGGTGGGATGGCCGCGGGAATCACGGGGATGGGAACCACCTCAGAAAAATGGCGGGTTGCTCGACCGGCCTGCGTGTCTGGGGTGAGACGCAATGATCACCAATCGATTCCGGCAAGCAACAGCGTTCTTGGCGACGGTCCTCGACCCCCCCTTGCATTGGGCGGGCATCGCCCTGCAACAGCGGCCTCCGCCCGGGAGCCGGCCACCCCGGGGCGAATTCCCGGAGAAGGCCACCACCACCACCTCCCCGCCGGCCATGCCGTGCGGGGTGGAGGCGAGGGGCACACCTCGCGCCCGTCGTCGAGCCGACCGTGGGGCGCGAGCACTGTCGAGCCCCACGAAGCGTCGCGAGCTGTGGCTGACGCCCGTGGTTCTCGCCGCGTGCTTCGACCCGGGCATTACGCTGCCGGACCACACGAACACGCCGCCCGAAGACACCACCACTGGGGCCACCACCACTGGGGCCACCGCCGCCTCGGGCACGACGCTCGGCTCGACCGGGGCCGACACCGGGGGCACGACGGCGTTGCCGGACTCTTCCTCGGGTGACGAGGCCCCGACTGCAATCGACGACGAGTACGCGTGGTTGCAGGGCCCTGCATCGCTCGGAGTGGACACGGCCGAGGGATTGCTCGCCAACGACGCGCCCGCGGACGGGATCATCCTGGTGTCATCCGATGTCCGCAGTGCTCGCGGGGGGTTCATCTCGACCGAGCCGGGGGGCGGATTCGTCTACGAGGCGCCCGAGGGGTTTTGGGGCGTCGACTCGTTCGGCTACACCATCGAGGACGAAGGCGGCATGCAGTCGACAGGGTCCGTCACCATCCACGTGCGACCCGTCCTCGCACCGATCTCCGAGCTGACGGTGCACGAGGCAGGATTGACGATCCTGGGCAAGAGCGCAGCCGAGCTCCCGGCAGCCGTCGAAAGCCGGCTCGGCGGTGACCTGCGCTCGCTAGGCGACTGGGACGGCGATGGAATCGACGACCTCGGCATCGTTGCCAACCACACGCGGCTGTACGACGAGAGTGAGGCAGCCTCGGACAATGAGGGACCGATCTACGTGGTTCTGGGTGGCGAGTATGACGGCGACCTCGACCTCAGTGACCTCGACAACAACCAGGGTGGGTTTGCCGTGCAGGGGGGCAACACCTCCAACTCCGATCCAGCCACGGTGGTCGGTGGCGATTTCAATGGCGACGGCCAGCGAGACTTGGCCACCACCGCCCCGTTCCAAGACCTGTCCGGTGCGGCCTATCTCGTCTACGGCGACCAGAGGACCCAGTCGTTCAGCTTGGCCGCCTGGGACTTCGAACACCAAGGTTTCATCATCAACCAGTTCTCTCGCCTGTTCGCTGGTATCGGGGACATGACCGGTGATGGACGGGACGAGCTGGCATTCAGCGGCTGTGGCGTGATCCTCGGCGCCGACCAGATCGCCAGCTACGGCGGCAACACTCCCCCGATGAGGGGCGGCTTCTCACTGTCGGGGTTCTCGGTCTGTCATGCGCAGCGGCTTGGAGACGTCGACGGCGACGGGCTGCCCGAGCTGCTGATGTACGTGTACGACACTCCGGGCAGTGCATTCGCCTACGTCATGTGGAGTCAACCCACGCCCGCCGACACGACGTTCGACGCCATGATCGCGGCGGGCGACGGCTACTACATCTTTGATTCGGGGTTAGGGAACTTCTACGGCGACTGGCGTTGGGCGAGCGGCGGGGGTGATGTCGATGGAGACGGCCGCGGGGACATCCTCATCAATGCGGAGAACATCCTCGCGGTGGCGTACGGCAAGGCGACGACGGGGCAACAGAACGCGGTCGACTTCTACGGAGGCGTGGGCGGTTTCCGCATCAACACCAACGGCGTCACCGGGGGAGCCGCGCGCATCGTGGGTGATGTCAACGGTGATGGCCTGGCCGATATCCTGATCGTGCGCCAAGACCTCGACCAGGCCTACGTGCTCTACGGTGGTCCCGCGGCGCAGCGCGACCTACCCGAGGCCGACGGCGACGGCCTCGGTGGATTCGTCATCGATGGCATTGGTCTGGGGGTTCGCATGCGTACGACCTCGGGTGACTGGAACGGAGACGGCCTCGCCGATGTGGCCTTTGGCGCCCAGGACAGCCTCGGCAACCGCGGAGCAGTGCACGTGGTGTACGGGGTACGGACGCAGTTGTCCTCACACGGAAGCGAGGCGGCGCGCCGTCGAGTCTCACCGCGAACAATGCCGCCGAGGGTCTCAGGCGATCGTTGACTTGATCGGCGGTGGATCCGTCTCCGCCGGGGGTGAGCATGCCCAGGGTCTCGGTCCGAGCCCCAGCCCGCGGTCGCTCTCGCGCGGCGTGTCCGTGGAAGCATCACCAGCGGTCCCGCCGTCGCCGCGGGCAACGTGGGCCGCCGCACGGTGAGACCGCAACCACTGCACCAGTTCGGGCCGGCTGCGCTCCGCCGCCATCCCGTGCTCGCCGTGCCCAACGCCGGGCCGTTGGAGTCGATCTCCCGCACCACCGGGTGGCGGCCACGACCCTTGCTTGTGGCCGCCACGACCCGAGAGTAGGCTCCGCGCCACGAGCCTCATGCGCTTCCACGACGTCTCGATCTGCAGCGTTGCGCACGTCGATGCGCCCTGTCGTGTGACGTCTGCGCAGCTCGAACACCGCCTCGCGCCCACCATGAAGCGCCTGCGGCTGCCGCTGGGTCTGCTCGAAGGACTCAGCGGAATTCGAGCGCGCCGCATGTGGCCGAAGGGCACCAAGCCCTCGGATGCAGCGGCCCTCGCCGCGGGCCGAGCGATCGAGGCGGCGGGTATCGACCCGCAGCGGATCGGCATCCTCATCAACAGCTCGGTGTGCCGCGATTTCGTGGAACCATCGACCGCCTGCATGGTGCACGGCAAGCTGAAGCTGGCGCCCCACTGCCTCAACTTCGACGTGGGCAACGCCTGCCTGGGGTTTCTCAGCGGGATGGAGATCATCGGCGCGATGATCGAGCGTCGGCAGATCGACTACGGGATCGTGGTGGATGGAGAGGACAGCCGCTTCATCGTCGATCAGACCATCGCGCGACTGTCCGCTCCCACCACCGACCAAGCGACGTTCTGGGCGAATTTCGCCACGCTGACGCTCGGCTCGGCCGGCGTGGCGATGGTGCTGACCCGCCGCGAGCTGGCCCCACGGGGGCACCGTTTCCTGGGCGGGGTGACGGTGGCTGCCAGCGAGCACCGCCAGCTGTGCTCGGGCCACGTCGATCGCATGGAGACCGACTCGGCGACTCTGCTGACCGAAGGGCTGCAGCTGGCCCGACGGACCTGGGACGAGGCCCACCGCGAGCTGGGGTGGACCCATGGGTCGCTCGACGAGTACGTGATCCATCAGGTCAGCAAGACCCACACCGACAAGTTCGGGGCGGTGTTCGAGATCGACCCGCGCAAGATCTTCACGACGTATCCCGAGTACGGCAACGTGGGTCCGGCCGGGGTCCCGCTGGTGTTGTCCAAGGCCGCCGAGGCCGGACGCCTCGAGCCCGGCGAGCGCATTGGCTTGATGGGCATCGGCTCCGGCCTCAACTGCGCCATGGCCGAGGTGGTTTGGTGAGCATGCAGATCTCCAAAGAGCTCTATCCCTTCGCCGAGCACTGGTTTCCCGTCGAGCCCGGGATCCGTATGCACTACGTCGACGAGGGCGAGCGCGATGCGCCCGTGGTGCTGATGCTGCACGGCAATCCCACGTGGTCGTTCTATTGGCGCCGTCTCATCAAGGCGCTGTCCCCGACCCATCGCGTCATCGCTCCCGATCACATCGGCTGCGGCAAGTCGGACAAGCCCGGAGATGACGACTACACCTACCAGCTGGGGCGCCGCATCACGGACATCGAGCGCCTGGTCGAGCACCTCGGGCTCCGCGACGTGAACCTCATGGTCCACGATTGGGGTGGCATGATCGGCATGGGCTGGGCGCATCGCCACCCGCAGCTGGTCTCGCGGCTGGTGCTGCTCAACACCGCCGCGTTCGGCCTCCCCGCCACCAAGCGCATGCCCGCCTCGCTGTGGCTGGCCCGCAACACCCGAGTGGGCGCGGTGCTGGTGCGCGGGCTCAACGCCTTCGCGCGTGGGGCCACCCGGCTGTGTGTCACCCGCCGCCCGCTGACCGCAGAGGTTCGCGAGGCCCTCATCGCCCCGTACGACAGCTGGAACAATCGACGCGCAGTGCTTCGCTTCGTGCAGGACATTCCACTGCGTGCGACAGACCCCAGCTTCGAGATCCTCGACGAGGTCGGCCAGCAGCTGGGACAGTTCGACGACCGCCCGGTGATGATCTGTTGGGGTGATCGAGACTTCGTGTTCGACGAGCACTTCCTGCGCGTGTGGGAACAGAAGCTGCCGCATGCCGATGTCCATCGCTTCGCGGACTCGGGCCACTATGTGCTCGAAGATGCGGGCGAGGAGATCGAGCCGCTGGTGATGAAGTTCCTGGGAGTCGGCGCATGAGCACGCACCCGCCCGCCACCGTGGCCGACATGCTGCCCAGCATGGCCGCGTCGCAGCCGGACACGACGGCGATTCACTTTCCCAGCAAGCGCCGCGACGCCCAGGGCCAGGTCGAGTACACCCAGATCACCTATCGCGAGCTCGACGAGCGCAGCGATCGCATCGCGGCCGGACTCCACGCGGTGGGGATCACCCGGGGCACCCGCGCGGCATTGATGGTCAAGCCGAGCCCGGAGCTGTTTGCGTTGACCTTTGGGATGTTCAAGGCCGGGGTCGTCCCCGTGATGATCGATCCCGGCCTGGGGCTCCGCGGGCTCAAGTCGTGCCTGGCCCAGGCCCGCCCCACTGCGTTCATCGGGATCCCCGTGGCCCACGCCGCCCGGATCGCGCTGGGCTGGGGCCGTGGGACCGTCGAGCATGTCGTGTGGGTCGGGGGTTGGGGCCTGGGCGGTCACACACTCGGCCGCGTCGAGGCCCTCGGTGCCGCGCGTCTGAAGGCTGGCGAACAGCTGGGCTCCACCGGCCCCGACGAGATGGCCGCGGTGCTGTTCACCAGCGGCAGCACCGGTCCTCCCAAGGGCGTGATCTATCGCCATCGCACCTTCGTGGCCCAGGTGGAGGCGATCCGGGCGATGTTCGACATCACGCCCGGTGAGATCGATCTACCGACCTTTCCCCTGTTCGCGCTGTTCGATCCAGCACTGGGCATGACCACCGTGCTGCCGGACATGGACGCCTCCAAGCCCGCGCGCGTCGACCCACGCAACATCATCGAGCCGGTGCAGCGCTTTGGCGTCACCACCATGTTCGGCTCGCCCGCGCTGCTCAACACGGTGGGGCGCTACGGCGAGCGCGAGGGCGTCTCGCTGCCGAGCCTGCGACGGGTGATTGCAGCCGGGGCTCCTCTGCCCGCCGAGACCATCCAGCGCTGGCACACCATGCTGTCCCCCGAGGCCGATGTGTTCCCGCCGTATGGCGCCACCGAGTCGCTGCCCGTCGCGTGCCTGCCGTGCCGCGACATCGTATCGGAGACCTGGGCTCGGACCGAGCGCGGCGCGGGCGTGTGCGTGGGAGCGCCGGTCCCCGCCATCGAGGTCTCGATCATCCAGATCACCGACGAGCCCATCGCAACGTGGTCCGATGATCTGGTCGTACCCGACGGCGAGGTGGGCGAGATCGCGGTGCGGGGACCGATGGTCACCGAGGCCTACTTCAACGACGAGTCCAACACCGCCAAGGCCAAGATCCACGACGGAGACGCCATCTGGCACCGCATGGGCGATGTGGGCTGGCGCGACGAGCAGGGGCGGATTTGGTTTTGCGGTCGCAAGGCGCACAGGGTGACCACCGAGGCCGACGAGACCATGTTCACCGTGTCCAGCGAGAAGGTATTCGACACCCATCCCGACGTGTATCGCAGCGCCCTGGTCGGGACGTCGCAGGGACCCACGCTGTGCGTGGAGCTCGAGCCCCAGACCCAGCGCCCATGGAGCACGGTCACCGCCGAGCTTCGCGAGCTGGCCGCCCGGGTCGAGCCCGACACGCTACGCCTCGAGCGCGTGCAGCACTATCTGCACTACGACGTGCGCGGGGGCTTCCCCGTCGACATCCGCCACAACGCCAAGATCGGCCGCCAAGAGCTCGCCGTCTGGGCCCAGGACAAGCTCCGATGACCGTCTTGGTGACCGGCGCAGGGGGGTTCTTGGGTGGCTCCATCGTCCGCGCGCTGCTCGAGCGTGGTATCGCCACGCGCAGCTTGTGCCGCGGCGAGTACCCGTGGCTCGCCGACGCAGGCGTCGACGTGGTGCGCGGCGACGTCGGTGACGCCAAGGCCGTCTCGGCGGCGGTGCAAGGGTGCCAGGCGGTGTTCCACGCGGCCGCGCGGGTCGACATCTGGGGGGCCTACGATGACTTTCACCGCACCAACACCCAGGGCACTGCCCATGTGATCGCGGCCTGCCAGACCCACGCCGTCCCCAAGCTCATCTACACCAGCACCCCCAGCGTCGTGCACGGTGGTGATGCGGTCGAC
>JAHZJA010000797.1 GCA_022601155.1 Deltaproteobacteria bacterium
CCGATCTTCGGGGTCGGCGGAGTGCATGGTCGCTGCGGCCGACGACTATAGTCGATGCGCTCCCGACGCGTGGCGGCGACGCCCCGCGTCCACGCGTGACAGATCCATTTAATGTCTGTCATCAACGCCGCCCGCACCACGGTGGATGGAGGCGTCGCTCGGTGCCTGCCCACAGGTTTAAATCTCGCGGTGCGGTGCTTGGCGGGTGTCGAGCCGTGGCTACGGTCCCTGCATGTCGCTGCGTCGTGTCGTTTCGTGCTGTGTCGTGCTTGCCCTGCCGATGGCTGCTGCGGGCTGTCCGTTCCCCGGAGAGGAGGACGAAGAAGAGGCCGGGATGGCCGGGACTGCAGGGACCCCCGACACCTCCGCCGATGGATCGAGCTCGGGCGAGGGGACGGCGGGAGCCGAGGGGGAGACCGATCCCACGGGCGCGATGCAGGAGTGTGGAGCGCCAGTCGAGCTGGGTCTGTTCCAGCCCACCGATGGCGAGGCGCGAGGCTTCGCGGTCCGTGACGACGTCGTCTACCTCGCGGTCGAGTCCGAGGGGCTCGAGGTGGTGGACATCGGTGATCCTGCGTCCCCCACGTCGTTGGGGGTGCTCGACTTTGCCCTCGGTGAGCTGGCGTTCTCGGTGGCCGTGGACGGCGACCACGCTTTTGTTGGCAAGCGGGGCGCGGGGTGGTCGGTGGTGGATGTCACCGATCCCGGGGCCATGGTGGAGGTCGCCTTCGACGACGCGGACGACGCGGAAGACGTGGCGGTGGTGGATGGCACGCTGTTCGTGCTCGACACCACGGGCCTTCGGACCTACGACGTGGTCGACCCCACGGTGCCCGTCGTGATGTCGCCCACCGTGACGTTGCCGGGGTCGTGCCGGTCGATGGTGGTGGCAGGCTCCACGGCCTACATCGCGAGCACCGGGGTCGAGGGGGGCGGCGGGCTGGTGATGGTCGATGTCAGCGATCCGTCGAGCCCCACGGAGATCGGTGTCTACCTCACCACCAGCAACGCGGCGCACCTCGAGGTGGATGGGAACACCGCCTACGTGTCTCATCTGGATGGGGTCGACGTGGTGGACGTGACTGACCCCGCGATGCCCGTGGGTCGTGGGGTGTTCGTCCAAGACCGCTCCCACGCGGTGGCGTCCGCGGGCAGCCGCCTGTTCGTGCTGGGTGATGACACGAGCAACTTCACTCCGCCAACGCTGACGGTGGTCGATGTCTCCAATCCCGAAGCGCCGACCGTGTCGGATGCGTCGTTCGATGCGTTCGCGGACCCCTACGCCCTCGAGTATGCCGCCGACATGCTCATGCTGACCGCGGAAGATGACGACGCGCTGCACATCCTCGACCCTTGTCCGACACCGTAGTCACGAGGTCGCGTGAGCGGCGGAACACGGGCGCGCGGCGGGGGATTGCCGTGCGCACGAAGAGTACGTGCACAGACCCGCGAATCAGACACCCGTCGCGATGGGGGCTCGTTGGAGAGCGAGGCCCCGGGCAGCCCCTGCTTCGTGTCGTCGTGCATTCTCGCCGCCCGTCGCTCACGCGGCCTGTCGATTCGTAGGACGACCCGGGTGTCGCCCCCGCCCGACGAAAGGCTCGCCATGGCGTGCCTGCACCAGGTTCGAGGCGATTGGGCGAGGCCGGCCTCGGCCCCGTGGGGAGCGGTCCGAATGTGGCCGAAGTGCGATGTGGCGCGTCCCGAATGCCCCGATGATCATTCTCGACTAGCTTCGGCCGGCCTCGTCACGGGATACTGAGGGGGTGTCCACTGTGTCCGGGCCTGCGATCGTCGGCCTGGGGCTCGTCATCGTGGCGGGCTCCTGCAACGCGCTCAATGGTGACTACGATGGTGGAATGACGGGGACCGGCTCGTCTGGGACGACGCTGTCGGCGTCCAGCGGTGGTGATGGTCCCGCTGCCAGCACGAGCACCACGGCTGGGTCGTCCTCGGGGTCGCCGCAGTCGTCGGGGCCGAACCCCGAGTGCGGCAACGGAGTGGTCGAGGGTGACGAGGGCTGCGATCTCGGTGACGAGGTCGATGAAGGGGTGTGCACGGACGACTGCCGGATCCCCGGCGAGCCCGAGTGGGAGACCGACTTCGAGACGCGGTTCTCCGGCTCGCACCGATTCTCGGCCCTCGCGATCTTCGAAGGCGATGTGATCGCCGTGGGGCGAGCCGTACTCCAGCCCGGGATGCCGCGCTCGCCCGTCATCGTTCGCTTCGATCGCGAGGATGGACAGGTGGCGTCGGTGGGGGTATTGCCGGGTCCAACGGGAGAGGGCGAGGCATTCTCGATCGCCGCCGCGCCCAACCGGGTGTTCGTCGCGGGCTCTTGGCGGCCGGAGGGGACCTACAGCGGCTTCGTCGCCTGCTTGGAGCCGGGGGCGGGCGACGTACCCACCGAGGTCTGCTGGGTGCAGGGCGACATCGCGGGCCAGATAAGCCATGCGGTGGGGTGGGAGGCCGGGCAGCTGCTCGCCACCACCGGTCGGTTCAATGCGGAAGGGTACGGGATCGTCGAGCTGAACGATGATGACGGCGTGGTCCTCACCGAGTGGCTCGACCCCGCCCCAATGGACAGCGGCCAGTTCGAGGCGATCGCCTGGACCGACGATGGTCCGGTCGTGGGTGGCATGGTCGACGCAGATGCGATCGTGGGTGAGGTCCAGCTCGCGACGCAGGAGGTCAGCCCATGGCTCGTCTTGCCGGTCAGCAGTCGCGGCCGTGACATCGTGCAGGGCCTGTGGTCGCTGGGTGATGCCGTGGCGGCGGGAGGATGGTCCGCCGGGTCCAACAATGGTCCGCGCCAGGCATTCGTGGGCATCTACGAGATGTCGGGCTTCACCTCGTGGGAGCGCACCTTCCAGGGCGGCGGCGCGAGCTCCGATGAGGTCGAGGCGGTGACCGTCGACGAGGCGGGGCACGTCATCGCGGTGGGAATGCTGGGCGAGCCCGCGGTACCCGCCATCTGGAAACTCGAGGTCTCGACGGGAGAGACCGTGTGGGAGCGGCAGTACCCGGAGCTGGCCGAGGACGACACGTTCTTTCGCGGCGTGGTGGTGGACCACGACATCTTCGTCGCCGGCGAACGTCGACTCCTGGGCGAGGGCTCGCAGGGAATCGTGCTGAGGCTCGCACCCTGAACGAGGGGCACAGGCAGCCCACGTCGACCGCGTCCGAACCCCGCACGCACACCGGAGCATCGCCGGACAGCTCCTGGCGGGTCGAGGGTTGATGCCGGCGCGGAAGCTCTCGAACGGCTTCGGAGCTGCGGAGCCCTCGTTGGCAACCGGAGACCGGGCGTACGACTGTCGAGAGCCGGCGTGGAGCCGTGACGACGCCACCGACTCGGAGGGGCACCGCTGGGGGCGAATGTCGTCGTGGCCGCGGCGAGGGGGATCGTGGTTCGAACGAAGCAACCCCCGCGGGGGAAAGTCCGCGGGGGCCAGGGGTGCCCGGGTCGGAATCGGGCGGGGTCCGTCAACGACGGGTTGAGTTGAAGGCTAGAAACAATCGGGGAACTCGTTGACGCACTGCTCTTCGCTCAGCCCCAGCTCCTTGCACACGATCCAGATGTCGTTGCAGTTGTCGGGGGGAGGGGGCTCCTCGAAGCACTCCGGGTACTCGTTGACGCACTGCTCCTCGCTCAGGCCCTGCTGCTTGCACGTGATCCAGATGTCCTCGCAGTTGGTGGGCTCCTCGAAGCACTCCGGGAACTCGTTGACGCACTGCTCCTCGGACAGGCCGAGCTCCTTGCAGGTGCCCCAGATGTTCTCGCAGGCGTCGGGCTCCTCGAAGCAGTCGGGGAACTCGTTGGCGCACTGCTCGGGAGTCAGCTCCTCGGCGGCGCAGATCTCCTCGGCCTCTTCACAGTTGGGGCCGGGGGGGTCGAAGCAGTCGGGGAACTCGTTGGCGCACTGCTCGGGGGACAAGCCAGCCTCGGCGCAGACCTGCTCGGCCTCTTCGCAGTTGGGACCGGGGGGGTCGAAGCAGTCGGGGAACTCGTTGGCGCACTGCTCGGGGGACAAGCCAGCCTCGGCGCAGACCTGCTCGGCCTCGGCGCAGGGGTCGGCGGGAGGATCGAAGCAGTCGGGGAACTCGTTGGCGCACTGCTCCGGGGTGAGCTCGGCGTCGGCACAGATCTCCTCGGCCTCGGCACAGGGGTCGGAGTTGCCGTCGGCGCCTTCCTCTTCGCCCTCGCCTTCTTCTTCGCCGCCCTCTTCCTCACCGTCGGTCTCGCCTTCGCCCTCGTTGGGGAGCTCGCCCTCGGGAAGGCAGCCGTAGGCAGCAATGCCCGGAATCAGCAGCGCGATGCCGAGGCCAGCGTTACGAAGGAATGCAAGGGCAGTAGTGTTCATGACGATCTCCTGAAATCCGGGTTGTCGTGCGGCGTAGGGGCTCCGGCTCCGGTCGGCACCGCCCTGCTCCGAGGGTGGTGCGACCAGCTGGGCTGTCCCGCGCTCATTCGGTGAGGCGCACGAGCGGGGCCGCGATTACAGGGATTGTTCGAAAATCGTCGAGGTCCGTGTCAACGACCGTTTGCGGGCCGAATTCGCGACCTGTAGCGCTCACGCCTGTGGCTCAACCAACGAAAACGGGCGGAGGCCTTGGCCTCCGCCCGCACCACGCGCGAGGCGTGGACGACGATCACGGGGGGTTGGGACAGGCAACAGCGGAGGCCGAGGCCTCGTTGTTGTCCTCGACGCACTCGGCGACGATGGCCTCGTCATCGTCGTCGACGATGGCGAAGTAGTCCTGCCCCTGGGCGGCGGCCATCTCGAGCCACGAGATGTCCGTGGCCGCGCCCGGCAGCAAGCCCACGGTGGTCTGCTGGGTGCTGACGAGCTCTCCGCCCGTGTCGGTGCCGCGGTACAGCGACACGTCGACGCCCGCACCGATACCGATCGAGCCCGTGTTCCGCACCGTGGCGATGACCTCGAACTCCTGCTGCAGGCAGTTGGCCAGACCGATGGAGAGGCTGATCTCCAGGTCGGGGGCATTGAACACGCCCGCACCCTGGGAGTTCTGCCGGTAGTTGTTGAGGTCCGGGTCGGTCCAGTTGTTGTCCTCCATCGTCGGGGTCAGGCCCGTCGAGGTGGAGTTGGTCACGTGGTACGAGTGGGAGTTCCACACCTGCCGGGTGCGGACCCACTGGTCGTTGAGGTCGCCGTAGGCGAACACGCCTCGGCGCGGCTGGTAGCCGGGGATGTCCCCGCACAGGTTCTCCCAGTCGAAGTCGTTGGCGATGACCAGCATCTCGGAGTTCCCGTCGTCGTCGACGTCGACCACGATGGGGTACTCGTGAATGGTGGCGCTGGGGTTGGCCTCCTCGAACAGCACGGTGCCATCGCTGCCGTCGTAGACGCGAACGAAGCACTCATCGCCGTAGATGACCTCGGCCGGACCATCACCCTGGAAGTCGAACACGGACGAGCCGGTCGAGTTGGAGGTGAAGTCCTGGGTGGGAGACTCCCACCGCACGTAGATCTCGCCGGGCCCCGCGGGAGGGTTGCCCGCGGGCTGCACGACGTCCTCGCCCATGCGGTTGAGGTCGTAGACGGCGTAGCGCAGCGCGCCTGCGAATCCGATCTCGGGACTTCCGTCGCCGTCGAAGTCGGCGACCGTCGGGGGCCCACCACGGCCGCCGCCCAAGATGCCCGGTGCACCCGGAAGGGCAAGCGGCTGCGTGCGCATGGCCGGGTTGCCCAGGCACATCGCATCGGTCGGATCGATACCGCACCACAGCTCTCCGGTGGCGCCATCGAGGATCTGCACCTGGCCGGTGCGTTGCTCGGGACCGTTGCCGTCGGGGTCGCCGTAGGGAGCGGGGTCGCCCACGAGGATGACCTCGGGGTCGCCGTCTTGGTCGACGTCGGCGACGGCGGTGAAGCCATCGGGGCCGGCGTACTCCCAAAGCAGCGTCAGCTGCACGTCGGGCGCTCCGGGGCCCGAGTTGTCCCAGCTCACCGTCCAGGCTTGGCGGCCCGAGATGATCTCGGGGTAGCCGTCACCGGTCAGGTCTGCGACGACCGAGATGCCGCCCAGGTAGTCACCGTTGGAACCGAAGGCGCCACCGCCCACGTTCCACTCGTTGTCCTGGTCGAACAGCACGGTGCCGTCGTTGTCGAGCACCACGGTGCCGAACACGATCTCCGACGCGTCGTCGTCGTCGAAGTTGGCGAACACGGGCGCACCGTGCCACGCGTAGATGTAGTGCGGCGAGCCGTCGGGAGCGTGGCTGGCCCAGATGTGCTGGCCGAGTCCGTTGACGGCGTGGAGGATCGCCGAGTTGTTGGCAAACGGGGCGATGTTCACCTCGGGCCGGCCGGCGTAGATGATGTCGGCGAGGCCATCGTCATCGACATCAGCCAGGCCGACGGTCGAGCGACCCCATGAGCCGAACTCGTCGTTGGCCGGGTCTTGGACGATCCGGAATTGCTCCTGGCCGTTGGTCCCGTCGAGCACCACGATGTGCCCGAAGAACACGGAGTTGCTGCCGCCGGGATCGGTGGAGTTCCAGGTGTTGATGACCACCTCGGGCTCCATGTCACCGTCGATATCGGCGACGGCGGGCATCGAGACCACCTCTTCCTGCTCGTACGACCACTCCAGCGCCACCTCGACGTCGGTGAACTCGGGCAGAATCTCGCAGTCGAGGGGCTCGGGCTGCGGCAAGCACTGGTCGAGTGTGGGCTCGCAGAACTCGCCCTCCTCGCAGTCGAACGCATCGGTACAGGGCCCCGTCGGCGTGGCGCAGACATCGGCCAGACAGACCTGGCCGTCGTCACAGCAGATCTCTTGGTTGGCGCCGCAGCGAATCTCCGAGGGGCAGGCCGGCAAGCACGTGTCGTTCACGCACTCGTCGTCTACGTTCTCGCAGCAGACCCCATCGCACAGCAGCGTCTCGCAGATGTCACCGGTGGTTCCGGTGCCGTCGGCGACGACCGTCGTGCCCGAGGTGCTGGGATCGTCGATGCCGGTCGACGTCGAATCGGGGAGGGTATCGGTGAAGTTATTGGGCCCCGTCGTGCCCATTTCGGTACCGCTACCGCCGACGGCATCGTCGCCACATGCGGCGAGCGTTGCCAGCGACAGACAGCCGACCGACCAGGGTAGAAGGCGTCGCATCCGTCTCATAATCAAGCGATCCTTGTTTCGTTCAGAGTTGAGCCAGGGGAAAAGCGTGGTGCGAAATCCAGGGTAGCGCGGACGCTGAGCACAGGCACCATGGCCCATGTTCCTTCGCCCGCGCACGTCGCGGCCGATCCTTTTATTGCACAAATGTGCGCGAGGCGCGAGCAACACATCGGGTCGTGACGACGGGGCGATATGTCCCATCCTGAGTGCTGGCGACGTGACATCGGTGTCGGGTTTGGTGGCTCGTCGCATCCGTCCGCCGTTGCGATCGCGCCAGCCCGTGCGCTGGAGCCACAGACGGAAGCGGCCCCGAGTGCCGTCTCCTCGACGCGATCACCCGCCGCTGCCCCCGAGCAGCCGGTGGACTCGAGGTGCTGCGCGCTCGCACCGTGGCGCCGGCACGGCGTTGCTCGACAACACGGTTGGCATCGCGGGTGCGACCGTTCGCCGTTGCGTGCTTCCTCGGCCGGACACGAGGGTCGATGTGGGCCTCGAGGTGAACGCGTGTTCCGGCGCGAGCAATTTGGTGGGAGCGCCGATGCCCGTCCAGCCACCGCGCAGATGGCTCGTGGTGATCGGGATCATCGAGAACGGTGCGAACACGTCCGTCGCGGATCACGCGCCACACCTCAGAGGAGGACGCGAGACCGCAGGTTCGCACCGTGCTGCAAGCCGGCTACCGACGCCGACGTCCGGCCAGGCCAGCACCGAGCAGCAGCAACACGAGCACGCCCGGGGCAGCGCCCGAGCCCGAGTCGATGCGGCAGCCCTTCTTGGTGGCCGGGGGGGTGACCGGAGGGGGCCCGGCGTCGCCCTCGTCTTGTTGGTCGCCGCCCGCGAAGCTGTCGAGCACGTCTTGCTCGGACGGCTCGCCATCGTCGTCGCCATCGTCACCATCGCCATCGCCATCGCCCGCTTCGGCCTCGGTGCTGGCGAGGGTCAGCTTGCTGCTGGCGAGCTTGATGTTCTTGCCCTTGTCGTTGAGCTGAACCAGCTCGACCGTATAGGTCTTGCCCTTGTTGAACCCCACGTTGCCGTCGAGCTCGATCGCCAGCGAGAGGAACTTCTCCCCCTGGTAGTCGTTGTGCTCGTGGTGCCAGCTGACCTTGTAGCGTTTGCCGTTGCCGGGGAGCGTGCCGTAGAACTCCACGTACAGAGGCCCCGGCGCGCCCTTGTCGATCTTGGCCCACAGGTGGACGGGCCAGATGTCCTCACCCGGTAGGCTGCCGAGCTCGTTCTTGGTGGCGGACCGGCCCCCGTCGGTGATCTTGCCCGCCTCGTCGACATCGATCGGCGAGTCGGAAAACTTCAATTCGCCCGCGAGGGCGGCGGGGGCGACCAGCGTTGCCCCGGCCAGGGTGACGGCGAAGGAAAGACGGCGGAAGGTGGGCTGGAGGTGCACCATGGGAATCGGGCGAACCATAACAACGGCGCGCCGACCTTGGCCACGCGATGGTTCGACAACGGGTCGCCGGCCCACGGGTTGTTTGCGCGCGGATGCCCTGGCCCACGGGGGCGGCGGGCTCAGTCGCCCGACGGGTTGACGGCGTTGGCGAGCTCGCCGTCGCGATCGAGCGCGGCCAACTCCGTGTAGCCACCCACACTGCGTCCACGGATGAAGATCTGCGGCACGGTGCTCTGCCCGGTGACCTGCATCAGCCACTGGCGGGCGGCGGCGTTGCCCTGCACGTCGACCTGCTCGTGCTCGATGCCGCGGCTGTCCAGCAGCCCCAGCGCGGCCCTACAAAACCCACACCATGGCGTGGTGTACAGAATCACGGGCGCGGTGGATTCCGAGGGGCTGCGGAGCCCTTCCGGCGGTGCTCTCATCGTCATCCCACGTCGTCACGCAGCAAGCCGAGGATGTCCTCGTCGAGCTGTGCTTGGTGCTCGCTGGCGAACTTGCCCACGATGATGTCGCGCCGCTCGTTGATCGGGACCGGAGTGCCCGCTCGTACGCCGGCTCCGCCGATGCCACCGATGGCGCGTCGGCGGATGCGGCCCGGGCCGCGGCTGGGCCGTGAAGGTCCGTGGCCGGAGGCGCTCGCTCGCACCTGCGCCCGAGCCTCGGCCGAGGCGTAGACCGGATGGGAGAGACTGGGGTCGACGGTGGGGCCCGGCTTGCCTGGTGACAGCGGGGGGCCCTGCGACTCCACGTCGCGTGGCTGTGGCGGAGGTCGGCGCTCCGGTCGCTCCGGTGTCGCGGGCTCGAACGAGGCCCGGTTGTCTTCCACCGGGTGCTCACCGACGACGGCGACGATCTTGTCGTCGAAGTCGCCGTGCCGCAGCAACTTGATCATCGTCTTGTGCGATTCCTGCATCAACGCGATGACGATGGAATCGAGCTCACTCGACGTGGAGTGTTCGGCGACCTGCTGCTGGTATTCGACCTTCCGGCTCGAAATGATCGTGCCGTCGTAGAAGATGTGGGTGAAGATGTGGGCCTTGACGACCCCCGAATCCTCGGTTTGGACGTGATAGAGGCGGCCCCGGTGCGGGATATTGTGGTTGTAGCCGAGCTGCGGCGAATGCGACGACATGAAGCCCCGGACCTTCCCGGAGACTAGCACGGCCTCCGCGCGGCGAGGCCCGGGGGGCTGGGAACCGGGAAATGCGGTAAACCCCCCACGGACTACCGTGTCGCTCGCTCCCGCCATCGCTCCTTTGGCCGCCGAAGACCTGCTGGGGCCGTTGCCCGAGATCGGTCGGACTGGTGAAGTTCCCGATCCCTCGCTGACTGCGCAGATCGCCACCCGTGCGGATCGCATCGACGAGCTGTCACCGACCGCGGTGTACGAGCGGCTCACGCCGCCGCTGTGTGATCGGCATCCGCACATCGTGTTGCAGTGGCTGCGCGACGCCGGGATCTTGGTTCGCCTGCTGCCCGAGCTCGACGCCACCTTCTCGCTCTCGCAAGAAGCGGGGCGCCGTCACAAGGACGTCTGGGATCACACCAAGACGGTGGTGCGGCAGTCGGTGTCGCGTCCCGAGGTGCGGTGGGCGGCGGCGCTGCACGACATCGGCAAGGTCACCACGCGCCGGTTCCTTCCTGGTGGCAAGGTGACCTTCCATGGTCACTCCGAAGAGGGCGTGCGGATGTTCCGTCGCGGGCCTGTGCGGCGTGTGGGCTTTCCCGATTCGGTGCGCCAGCGTGTAGAGCTGCTGATTCTTCACCACCTGCGCGCGGGTCAGTACGACGGGAGCTGGACCGACAGCGCGGTGCGCCGATTCCATCGCGAGATGGAGCCGTTCTTGGTCGATCTGCTCGATCTGTCTCGCGCGGACGTTACCAGCAAGCGCCCCGGCAAGCGGGCGCGTTGCCTTCGAATGATCAAGGCGCTGGAAGATCGCATCGACGCGCTAGCGGACGAGGATGCAC
>JAHZJA010000798.1 GCA_022601155.1 Deltaproteobacteria bacterium
CCCGTGTTCACCGCCCAGCCCGTTCGAGTCGGACCGGGGTCGGCGACTTAGTCAGCGGGGGTGCAGACGGACGTCCTCTTTGCATGCGCGGCGCGCTGCGGCGGGAGGGCGAGAGTCCATGTCGGCCGTTGCCCGCGGCGACCGCAGCCTGGGTCCGCGTCGATGCGCCGCCGGGTCGAGCCCGCGGCCTCCAGGCGCAGCGGACACGGGCCGCGCGGCGGATCTCTTCGGTCGGCGGCAAACGCAGCGCGAGCCGTCCCGTGCGCGGCCCCCCGGGTCGTGGCCGGGCGCTCGAGTCGCAGCGGGGATCGTCGGGGCTATCGCCGCGGGAGCGTGGGATGCGAACCCGACCGCTCGCGCTTGGGCGAGGGCCGTGCGTCGCTGTCCCAGGCCCAACAGGGCCCCAAGAGCGCATCGCTGTGGGTCTGACCCGGATCCAGACAGACTGGACCCCGCAGACCTATCTCTGTGGTGGATCGGCGTCGTTTCATCGTTCGGACCTTCTGCGGAACACTGCCGCTGGGGACGTCGAACAAGATTCAGCCTAGATGTAATCAGACCTATGTCAATGGGCGATATTGACCCAGGCTGGGCACAAGGTAGGCACGACGCTCGCGGCGTAGCAGGGGTCACGCGATGGGCAGTGTTGGTCCATCCCTACGATCCCAGCCCTTGGTTTTTGACCGCGCTCGATGAGCGACGACATCATGCGGGGACGTGCCTTGGATTCGCTCAGTCGTTCGTTGTTGCGTGCTCCCCTTGTCACTGGCGGCGTGTGGCGACGACGGCCCGGCGGTCGCGTCGACCGGCTCATCGGGAGGGTCTGCGGATTCCACCGGGTCGGTGACCACGACGGGGCAGGCCGACAGCACGGCCGCGGGGACCACGACGTCGGGCACCACCACCACCGCCGACAGCACGGAGGAGTCGGGATTCGATCCCCCCGATGCCGCCTGTGGCAATGGCTTCGTGGAGGCCGGCGAGCAGTGTGACGACGGCAACGAAGAGGACGGCGACAGCTGCAACAGCCAGTGCCAGATCCCCTGCGGACTGCAGTGGTCCACGTTGACGCTGGGGCCCACCCTGGACTCGGAGATCGAAGCGTTGGCAGTGGCCACCGACAGCGCCGATCAGGTGTTGGTGAGCGGCCGCCTTCGGGAGGTGACCGTCGACAAGGGCGGCAACGTGGTGGTGGGCGAGGACACCGTCGTGGTGCAGTCGCATCAGCCCACCGGAGGGTTGGTCTGGGAACAGGTGCTCGGCAGCCCCGACGGCGACGTGTTCTCGGCTGGCGTCGCGGTGGATGCTGCGGACGATGTCTATGTGGCCTCGACCGTCGATGTTGCGGCGGGCGGCACTGCGATCCGCGTCACCAAGCTCCTGGGGGCCAGCGGCGCGGAGGACTGGACCCACGATTTCGACGGTCCGTTCGCAGGCGAAGACGAGAGGGCGTTCGACATTGCGGTGGGGCCCGATGGCCAACCCGTGGTCTCGGGGCAGGCCCGAGCCGGGGATGGCGACGACGACATCTGGCTGCGCAAGCTCGACGCGGCGACGGGCGATGAGGTCTGGACCACGACATACAGTGGTGTGGGCGCAGGAGGATTTTCCACCGATGATGGTGGCCCGCTCGCGATCGCCGACGATGGCAGCATCTACGTGCTGGCTCGCACCTACGTGAACTTCGAGACCCAGGTGGGAACACTGCTGCGATTTGGTCCCGATGGAGGCCCCGCCACGTGGACTTTCACGCCGGTCATCGAGGGCACCAACCAACAGTTCGGCCTGGTCGACGTCACCGGGGATCCGTCGGGGCAGCCGGTGCTGGCGATCGAGCGGGTCGACGGTGCGAACGTCAACTTCTGGGTCTACGCGCTGGACACCGCCGGGGTAGAGCAGTGGTCACGCAGCCGTGCCGATTTCGAGCAAGCGGAGCTGGGCTCGTCGTGGGTCCTCGAGGGGTTGGCGACCACCGACGAAGAGCTCGTGGTGCTGGGTCGGTTCCTCGACGATCAACGCATGCCGGGCACCACGTGGTGGGAGCCATGGGTCTCCCGTCTGGACGTCGCGGGCGACAGCCGCTGCCAGGTCTCCTACCAGGGCGAGCTCGTCGGTCTGCAGCCGCCTTCGCTGTTTGGCTACTCGGTCGCCTCCACCAGCGACGGCAGCGCCGTCGCGGTGGGGGAGCAGGCCTCGTCCAAGGAGTCGGGCCTGTGGATCGCCAGCTTTAGGGCGCAGTGACGACCAGGTCGCGGATCTCGGCCAGCGGCACCCGCGAGGGGGCGACGCGGTCGGGGTGCACCCAGTCCAGCGCGACCACGTCGTGCAGGTCGGGGCGGGGCGCGACGAACTGCACGGTGTCGCTGTCGGGTCGCACGTAGACCCACGCGGGCAGCGTGTGCGAGCCGGTGGCTGTCTCCACCACCAGCGAGGCGCCAGGGGTGATGGCGGCCGTGGGCAGGTCTCCAGCGGTCGTCCACCAGTCTTCACCGCCCGAGGCGTACTCGGCTCCCCACAGCAGGCCGGGCGCGTTCGAGTTCTCGGGCACCCCGTTGATCGCCCAGTCGGTGAGGATCTCGATCACGCCCATCGTCAGCTCCCACGAGTAGTCCGAGACGAACTCGTTGCTGCAGTAGGTCATGTAGTCCCGTGCACCGCCGGGTGACCGCAGCTGGAAGTCGTGGATGCCAAAGCCCCACACGCCGATGCGGCCGTTGGGGTGCGGGTAGGCCAGGTCCGGCCCGGCTTCGCCTCCGCTGCACACCACGTGGTAGCGGCCCTGGCTGTGGCCCACCTCGTGGACGAAGGTCTCCGACGCATTCTCCCCGCTGCCGTTCCAGCGACCGGTGGACACACGCTGCCCGGCCATCTCGGGGGTGGGGGGCAGCGGCGGGATGCCCAGTGCCTGTCCGCCCAGGCCGCCCGGGAAGCCGTCGCAAGAGTCGAGGAGGCCGTAGTAGTAGACCTGCGGCTCGGGATTCTCCTGGGCGCGGTGTTGGGCCAGGGCGCTGAGGATCGGGCTGAAGCCTCCGCCCATCGCGATCGAGTCGGTGTAGGGCATCGGATCGCCCACCGTGACCAGCGCTCGCTGCAGGGGGTTGTACTGCTCGAGCCGGTTGCGCAGCGCAGTGACGTCCTCTTCGAGGATGTCGGGCATGCACTCCTCGCCCTCCCACTGGTGCAGTACGGGTACCAGCACCACCTCCATCTCCAAGGGCACGTCGTACACGCCCAGCGTGCCGCGCCCGGCCAGCGGGAGGATCGGCGGAGGATCGGACAGCTCGCCCTCGGCTCCGTCTTCGGTGGCCTCCAGGATGCGCACCCGATAGCGGATGCCGGGGACCACTTGCTCGGGCTGCAGCAGCCACTGGAATGACGCACCGCCGTCGGAGCTGTCGCCTTCCACCATCAACGGGAAGTCCTGCACGAGCTGGGTGCCATCGGGGTAGTCGGCCACCAGACGCCCGATGAGCTCGCGGGGCACGAAGTCCGCGTGCAGGCTCCAAAATGCGCGCAGCAGCGTGGTCCGGCCCGAGATGATCCGCGTGTTGTAGTCGGCCTCGGCGACCTCGACCCCGTCGGCCACCAGCTGCACTTGGGTCGCCTGGTTGGCCGTCATGCGGGTCAGTCGAATGCCGTGGGCGAACGGCAGCGCGACCGGGTCGGGCTCGATCTCCGAGTCGGTGCTGTCGGCCGTCTCGGTCGTACTTGTGAGGCTGGGGCCGGTCTCGTCGGCGGCGGCCGTCGTGGTGGGATTGGTCGTTGCGACCGCCGTACCCGACCCCGTATCGGCCGAGGGTAACGACGTCGCGTCATCACCACATGCCGAACCCAAAGCCAGACAACACCCCACGGCGAGCACACGACGCATGGTCGGACGGTAACACTGTGTGCGGGCGTCCGGGCAGCAAGCGATCACGCGGCGAGCCGCCGCCATCGCCGCGTCAATCGACGATGGTCGGGGTGCCGCCGGTGTCGTCCGGGCCGTCGAGCACGCGGCGATAGACCTGATGCTCTTTGTACAGCGCGTACCCCAGGCCCTCGTAGAACGTCAGCGCATCTTCGCGATGCTCTTGGGCACGGGCATGGATGGTGCTCAGTTGCTGAATCTGCGCCCATGCGACGACCCGCTCGGCGAGGGCGCGCCCGATCCCCAACCTCCGATGTGTGGCCGAGACCACCAACGCCACGATGTCGGCGAAGGGCTTACCGGTAAGGGGCATCCGGGTCTCCACGTGGACCCACCCCACCACCTCGGCGCCGTCGATCGCGGCTACGAAGATCGCGTGGTTGGGATCGTCGCGGAGCTTGGCGATCCGCTGCCGCATCAGGGCCTCGGTACAGTCGTAGCCGAGCAGCAAGCACAGGCGCGACACGGACGTGGCGTCCGTGATCAGGGCCCGGCGGGTCTCGAGCGTGGCCATGGCCCCGCGAGGCTACCGGGCGGGGGCCCATTGTGGGAAGGCCCTCGCTCACACTTGCCACACGGGTGCGCTACCGTGGCCTTCGATGGATCCTCGGATGTGGCTACGGGCCGTGATGGTCATCCCTCGCCTCACGCGCGAGGGCTGGAACGACCTGGATCCGGTTGCGCGCTGGCTGGTCGCGGTGCGGGCCGCGGTCTTGGTGATGACCCTCGTCGCCGCGAGTCTGGCGGGGTTGTTGGCGCTGCGCGATGGCCGATTCGACGGTGTGCGGTTCGCGTTGGTGCTGGTGGGGTTGGTGTTCGCGCATGCCACCAACAATTTGGTCAACGATCTCACCGATCACCTGACCGGAACCGACCGGGGTGACTCGTTTCGCGGGCGGTATGGCCCGCAGCCCCTGGAGCACGGCTTGGTCACGCCGGGGCAGATGGTGCAGATGATCGCGCTGACCGGCGGCGTGGCGCTGGCGTGTGGGGTGGGGCTGGTGATGCTCCGCGGCGGTGCCACCGTGTGGTTGCTGGGGGTGGGGATCGTGTTCGTGCTGGCCTACACCTGGCCGCTCAAGCACCTGGGCATGGGTGAGCCCTCGGTGTTGGTGGTGTGGGGCCCGTTGATGGTGGGGGGCGGCTACTACGTGATCGCCGATACCCTCACCGTGGGGGTGGTGGTGGCCAGCCTGCCGTTCTCGATGTGTGCCACCGCGGTGTTGTTCGGCAAGCACATCGACAAGCTCGACCAAGACCGCCAAAGGGGCGTGCGGACGCTGCCCGTCTTGCTCGGGGAAGCGCGTGCCCGTGCGGTGGCCCGAGCCCTGATGGTGCTGCCCTACGTCGTGGTCGTGTCGTGTGTTGGTCTGGGCTACCTGGGGTGGCCCGTCCTCGTGGTGTTCGGTGCGACGCCGGTGGCCTACCGGGTGCTGGAGCCGTTTCGCCGCCCGCGGCCGGCCGCTCGCCCGCCCTGGCTCCCCGCTCGAATCTGGCCCCTTTATTTCGTGGCGCTGGCCTTTCACCACATGCGGTGGTTCGGGGGATTGTTCGTCGTCGGGGTGGTGGGAGAGGTGATCCGCTCGGGGCTCGGCCACAGCGTATGATGGCGCGGTGACCGGCGAGCGTTCGTCTGCGGGACTGACCACCCGTCCCGAAGCCGTTGCTTCCGCGAGCAATCCGTCGCGACTTTCGCCCGGGGCCTCGCTGGGCCGCTACGTGGTGCTGGACCGGTTGGGCTCCGGCGGAATGGGGGTCGTCTACGCGGCCTACGACCAGACGCTCGATCGCAAGGTGGCGATCAAGTTGCTGCACGCGGATATCGACGCGCAGGGCAGCTCGGACGGGCGGGCCCGGCTGTGGCGGGAGGCCAAGGTCCTCGCGCAGCTCAACCACCCCAACGTCGTCACGGTGCACGATGTGGGAATCGTCGACGATCGCATCTACCTCGCGATGGAGCACGTCGACGGTGACACGGTCACGGCGTGGCTCGCGGCCCAGTCACGCTCGCGGGCGGAGATCCTGCGGGTGTTTACGACGGCGGGCACGGGCCTGGCCGCCGCCCACGAAAAAGGCCTGATCCACCGCGACTTCAAGCCCGACAACGTGATGGTGGATGCGCAGGGGCGGGTGCGGGTGATGGACTTCGGTCTGGCCCGGGCCGATGCCGACGACGGCGATCGGGTGTCCTTCGACAGCTACCCCATCTCGCTTCCCAGGCACGCCGGGGCGACGGAAGACAGCCAGGGCCCCGACCAAGGCTCGTCGGACTCGCTGAGCACGCCGTTGACCCGAGGGTCCACGCTCATCGGTACGCCGGCCTACATGGCGCCCGAGCAGTGGCGCAACCACGAGCTGGACGCACGCACGGATCAGTTCTCGTTCTGTGTCGCGCTTTACGAGGCGCTGTACGGGGTGCGTCCGTTCGCGGGCGGCGTGCCCGGGGCACTGATGATGACGGTGTGCCGGGGCGAAGTCGATCCGCCGCCCGCCGCCAGTCGCGTGCCCATGTGGCTGCGTCGGGTGTTGTTGCGGGGCCTGGACCGCGAGCCCGAGCGGCGGTTCGCCGACATGGGTCGACTGCTGACCGCTGTGAGTGCCGACCCCACGGCGGCTCGACGCCGGGTCCTTGCCCTGAGCATGGTCGGGGTGGTCGTGGCGGCCGCGGTGGGGGGGCAGCGGTGGCAGCAAGCACGACAGCTCGCCGCATGCGAGCGCGACGGCACCGAGATCGAGCGGGTGTGGAGCCCCGCGCGAGAGCCCACGCTGGCGGCGGCATTGGTCGACGGCAACGGCGCCCTCGGGATCGCCACCCGCGATCGCGTGCTGCCCCGGCTGGCGAGCTACACCGAAGACTGGAAGCGCGTCCGCACCGAGACGTGTGCGCACCCACCCGAGGGCCATGTGGGCACGCAGCGGCTGGCGGAGCGCAGCACCGAGTGCCTGGAGGAACGACGACAGCAGCTCGACACCCTTCTCGATGCCATCGAGGCCGGGGGGCGAGACGCGATGGAGCGGGCGACTCGCTCGGTGGCGGCGCTGCCCGACCCCGAGGACTGCGCCGATGAGGCCTGGCTTCGCCGCCGCCCCGCCCCGCCCGATGACCCCGACGTCCGCGAGCGCATCGCGGCCACTCGGAGCAGGCTGGCGCGGGTGACCGTCGACCGAAACCTGGGTCGCCACGCCGAGGCAGCCCGCACCGCCGAGGCGGTGCTCACCGATGCGCAGGCGTTGGGTTGGCCGCCATTGGTGGCCGAGGCCCATTTCGCTCGGGGGCGCGCGCTTCAGGCCGACGGTCAGGTGGAGCTCGCGCGACGGGCCTATCTCGAGACGTACTTCCTCGCCTCCTCCGTCGACGACTACGAGCTGATGCGGATGGCTGCCAA
>JAHZJA010000799.1 GCA_022601155.1 Deltaproteobacteria bacterium
CCCGTCGGAGACGAGCAAGACCCGATCCCAGCGGCCATCTCCAGCCGCGGCGACCTCGAGGGCGGCCTCGAGATCGGAGGCTCCCAGCGCACGGCCTTCGACCAGCTCGGCGAGCGCATCGACATCGAGCGCGGACGCGTTGCCCTCGAACACGGTGCGAACCTCTTGGTCGAAGCCGAGCACCCGCACCGGAACGTCGTGATCGCTGGCCAGCTGCGCGAGGGCCCCGCCAAAGCGCTCGATGCGATCCTCGAATCCCTTGGTCGCGGACGCGCTGGTGTCGAACAGGACCAACAACGACGCGGGAGGCGTCGCCGGACGGTCGGCTCGCGGGCGGACCCGCACCACGGCGAGCGAGCCGGCATGGACCCCCGCCCCTGCACCGGCACCGTCGAGCTCGACCACGAGATCCTTGGTGGGCGAAAAGTGGGTGCGCTGGAACTCCACCACGCGTTGCGCCGAGCTCGACCCCGACAGCGAGCTGCGGTCCTTCACGTCATCGTGGGTCTTGACGGTGATGCGCGCGTCGAAGTCTTCAATGGTGGACAGGCCCTGCAGCGGCAGGCGATAGGGCCCTCCGTCGAGCTCCTGCGAGAACGAGACGACGATCTCCTTGCGCTCGCGAGGGGCGATGGGAAACACGCGCGCCTGAACCCGGTTGGCGGTGTCGTGCTCGAGCAGGGCCGGGTCCACGAGGGGACGGCGATGCATGAACGTCTCGTAGGTGCGCTGCGCCTTGGCCCGCTCGACGACCTCGCCCTCCTGCAGCTCGCTGCCGATGCGCATGGCCAGCCTCGACAGCGCTGCGCCAGGTGGTAGCTCGATCTCGAAGCGTCCCTCCCGACGCCGAGACTCCGGGTTGTCGAACACCAGCCGCAGCTCGGTGAAGGCGAGAGGATCTTCGATGATGACGCGCGCCTGCACCGACACGAGATCGAGACCGGTGCCGTCACTGGCGGTCAGCGCCATGGGGACCGACGGCGAGGGATTGTCACGCCACGTCAGCACCGGGTTGACCGGGGTCAGGACATGGTGAACGGCCTGCAGAGCCGTGGGAGCGGGTGGCGTGGCCTCTTTGGCGGGTACGGCTTCGGTGACCGGCGACGTGCAGCCGATCATCCATAGCGCGCAACCCCCAAGCCACGCAGGACGGAGTCGTCGCCGTGCGTGCATCGGGTTTCTCGGGGTTCGGGCAGCGGCAAAGACATCGGCCGTACCCGAATGTTCCGAGCTGAACGTATCTCGACCAATCGCTCCAAATGCCTTGGGACGCACCCGCTCCTGCCGAGGATCGTCAACAACGTCGAATTCGAGCAAGCCAGCCGAGTCTGCGATGTCGCGAGGGCCCAACACGAAATAGCCCGTCGGGTTGGGGTGTTGCTCGATCTGAATGCGGACCGTCGAAGGGCTCGGTGTCCTGCTGTCGTTGGGGCTGTTGGTGGCGTGCACCTCGAAGCCCAATCGCCGGTGCGATGTTTCGGCCGTCCATGCGCTGGCGACGGAGCTGGAGCAATCCCAAGCGCGGTCCCACCCCGACATCGTCGCCATCGGCCTGCCCAAGGCGTGCCGCATCCCGGCCTACGTCGACGACTTGTTCTCGTGGTGGACCGCGGAGCAGCTCGACGCTGCGTCACTCGACCAGCGCTCCGAAAAGATCCGCCGGATCCCCGATTGGGTCATCCAGCGGAAGACCGATGCGCTCCAGCGGGCCTGCGCAGGCCCATATGTCGAGACGAGAGTCGAGGCTGCACGGCTCGAGAGCTCGGTGCGGACCGGCCACATCTTCGATCGTTGCGACTTCGGCCGGTTCGGGTTGGTCGATCGCGAGCGGTTCGCCAGCCAGCCGTTCGCTCCGTACTCGTTTGGTGTCTACCAATGGCTGCTGGACCAGGACGTTCCTGCCGATGATGCGCGACCCGTCTCCCAGGCGGTGTTGACGTTCGAGCGCAAGCACCAAGCCCCGCGCGCGCCCGGCCACCTGCCGCACACGAACCGCGTATTTCGACGGCCGCTGTCGCACGCGTCACTGTCGTTGGCACCCGATGAGGTGATCGATCGGTCGAGTATGGACGCGGTCTATCGCAAGGGCGATACGACGGCTCGGCGCCACTTTGCACTGAACGAGTTCATGGTGGGGGAAGCCGCGCACCTGGCGAGGATGGATGAACCCCGCTTCGAGATCGGCCTGGAGATCTTTGCCGATGCAACGCTTCCGTGGTCGACGGTGGTGCAGACGCTCCGCTCGGCTTCGAAGGCGGGGCTCGAGCCCGTGGGGCTCATCGTCGAGTACGGGCCGTGGGAGTACGGCACGATCAACATCGAGCCCGTGCTCGAAGGCAAGGTCTTGGTCGAGGGGCACATGAGCTACCAAGAGGCCATCGACGCGCTGACGTCCACGTTGTCGTGTGCGACCAGTGACGCGTGCGCCGAGGTGGTGCTGCCCGTGGTCTTGCCTCCGCTGGACGACCCCGGGGAGTAGGCGGGGGCGCTACCAGGTGGCGTGAAGGATGGTGAAGCGTGCGTAGGCGTGGGCCTCGACACGCGCTCCCGAGGCGGCGAGCTGCTGCGTCATGCGTCCCCCCCGGTTGACCACCAGCATCGCGAGCCCGCCCGGACGCAGCCATCGCTTCAGATCGTCGGCGAAGCGCCGCAAGGTCTCGGGGTCGGCGTGTGTGGGTGGATTGACGAGCGCGAGGTCGACCGCACCCTCGAACGCGCGAGCGCGAGCGGTCGGCGGGGTGGGCATGCCATCGCTGGCTTCGACGACGACCCGTGGCTGCAGCCCGTGGCGCGATGCGTTGTCGCGAGCGAGGGCGACGGCGAGCACGTTGCTGTCGACGGCGAGCACGCGAGCGTCGGTCCATCGTGTTGCGGCCCACAGTGCCAGGGGCCCAATGCCGCAGCCCAGGTCGAGCACGGTGCTCGGCGGCGGTGCATGAGCGGCGGCGTGCTCGATGAGCTGACGGGTGCCGCCGTCGAGCTCTCGACGCGAGAACACACCGGGCGCCGAGTGCAGGACGAGCCCGGGCAAGGCCGGGTCCTCGATCGTGTAGCGCGTGGCCAACACCTCGCGGGCGTAGCTGTCGTCGAACGCGGGGCCCCGACGTCCACGCATCAGCCGATAGCCCCGCGAGCGTCCGACCACATCGACCTCACCCATCATCCGCCCGATCTCGTCGGTGAGGCCCAGCGCACCCTTGGCCTTGCGAGCGGCACACCACAGCGCGCCACCGGGGCGCAGGCTCGAGGCACCGCGCGCCAGACACCAGCGGGTGAAGTCCTTGCCAAGGTGGGGTCGCGGCCACACGATGACGTTGTCCGCTGGTGTGGCCGCGTCACCCAGCAAATCGACGGGCAGAGTCCGCGCGATCGCGCGGTCGTGCTCCCGTACATCCAGCACCAGGCGGTTCGCTTCCGACCCTACTCCGGGAATATCACCGCAGCAGACGAGGAGAATCTCACGTGCTGGCTGGTCCGCAACCGCGTCGGCGAGCAGACGGATCCCGGGATCGTCCGGGTTCAGTCCGTCCACATGAGCGTTCGTGGCGCGACTGCGTGGATGCGAGCCCATCGGGGCCAGGCACTCTAGACCCCCGCGCACGGCCATGCTAGACCCCGATTCGTTGCGCGGATTTCGCGACGGGTCCTTTTCGACCGTCGCCATTTGCGAGCAACTGGATGCGCTCTCACGGCGGGTTCGTTGCTCGGCAGGGGTCGACTTGGACGACCGCCATATGCCGCAAACAGGGGGATACCTGCGTAGCGAGGTGGCCCTACCCGTACGCATGGACCCGTCGACCACGACGGCCCACCCGACAAAAGCCAACCAGGAACGATTCAGTTGTCGAAGCTCGAAAGCTTTCTCCCATTGGTGGAGCCTGCCGCGCTCGTGCGCACGGCAAGCCCCAAGGCGGTCAAGGCCGGGCAAGAGCTGCACAAGGCCAATGCCGTCTCTGACATCGTCTTCGAAGGCGACTCCGTCAGCGGCAGGGTGACCGGTTCCCATCCGGTGCCCCATGCCACCACGCTCAAGCTCAGCGGAAAGAAGCTGGAGGCGCACTGCTCCTGCCCGACGTACACCGACGGGTGGGAGAAGATCTGCCACCACGCGGTCGCCGTAGGCCTCGCGTTGCGCGACCAGTATCAGCGCGGCGGTGACATCAGCACGACCCAAAATCCGTGGGTCACCGATGTCGAAGAGGGAACCGGAGCCAGCCGCCGCCGCTACCAGATCGTGCAGCGGGCTGGATCGTGGTTCGTGACCGCGTTCCAGACTGGCACTGCAGTCGCGGCGCGACGCCGCAGCGGCCGCGATGGACTGGGCCCCGCCGACAAGCTCATCGCGCACTATCTCGACCAAGAGATCGATCGCACCGACGACGGTGCCTACGAGCTGGAAGAGCCGGTGCTCGCCGGTCTGCTGTACTTCGCTCGCCACGCCCAGGTGAGCCTCAAGGGCGTCGGCAAGCTCAAGTTCGCCGCCGAGCCGCTGGTGATGCGCGTACAGGCCGAGACCCGCAAGGACGCCGCGGTCGAGCTGCACGCCTTTCTCGAGCACGAGTCGACCGGTCGGATCTTCGAGACCGATGCCGGTCGGATCATCGCGGGCGCGCCCACTTGGTACATCGCACCCGAGACGTGCGAGGTGTTCCCGGTGCTCGACACGCCGCCGTGGGTGTTGCAGGCGGTGGCCAAGCAGCCACGGATCGTCATGGACAGCCGCATGGGCGCGGCGCAGATGGACTCGCTGTCCGAGCGCCTCCAGACCGTCGGTGTTCCCCGCCAGGACTTGTTCGCGCTGGCCAGTGATGCCCGCGACGTGGAGAAGATCGTCGCCACCATCCAGGGCGATGCGCGGCGCATCAAGGTCTCGCTGGCCGCCGCATACGGCAACGTGACGCTGGGCGTGGGTGGCGAGGATCCCGAGTCCCCGCGCTACATGATCGACATCGACGACAATCCGATCTCGTTCTATCGAGATCTCGACGCGGAATCGGCCGCCCGCAAGGTGCTGCGCGACCGCGGCCTGGAGTGGGATCCCAACGAGCAGGCATTCACCGCCCGCGACGACGCGGCGATCGAGTTCCTCATCGCGGGCATTCCCCTGCTCCCCGAGCACTGGGAGAAGCGCATCCCCAAGCTGCCCAAGATCCGCAGCAAGTCGCCCTCACCGCGGGTCTCGGTCAGCAGCGGAGACGGCTCGGTCCTCGATGTCGAGGCCATCGTCGACGTGGAGGGCGAGGCCGATCTGATCTCCTTCCGCGATCTGTTGCGGTGGCTGCACGAGGGGCGCCGATGGATCACGCTCGCCGATGGCAGCGTGGTGAAGCTCGACCCCAAGATCCTCGAGCCGGTCGCCGAGGCAGCCGGTGATATCCAGTTCGACAAGAGCGGCCACGCCGAGGTCTCCACCCTCGAGCTGGGCAACCTGTCTCGTCTGCTCTCCGAGGTCCCCACGCCCAAGGTGGCCAAGGAGGTCAAGAAGCTGATGCAGAGCATGACCGGCGAAAAAGCTGGTCGGGCTCCCCGCAAGGCCAAGGCGCTCACGGCCAAGCTGCGCGAGTATCAGCGGTCGGGCTACGCGTGGCTGTGGCAGCTCCACCAAAACCGCATGACGGGCATCCTCGCCGACGACATGGGCCTGGGTAAGACCGTCCAGGCGCTGGCGCTGCTGACCAAGGCCAAGGAGGAGGAAGGCGCAGCGCCTTCGCTCATCGTCTGCCCGACGTCGGTGCTCTCGGTGTGGAAGCAAGAGGTCGGCAAGTGGGCCCCATCGCTGTCGGTGCTCATCTGGCATGGGGCCGAGCGGGCGGAGAACCGCCGCCTGCTCAAGAAGACCGATGTGGTCGTCACCAGCTATTCGATCTTGCGGCGTGACATCGACGAGCTGTGCAAGGTGCGGTTCCGCTACGTGATGCTGGACGAGGCCCAGTACATCAAGAACTGGACCACCTCCACGGCCAAGAGCGCCAAGCGGCTCAAGAGCGACCACCGTCTCGCGCTGTCGGGTACACCGGTGGAAAACCACCTGCTCGATCTGTGGGCGATCTTCGACTTTCTCGCGCCGGGCTTCCTGGGCAAGCTCACCGATTTCCAGAAGAACTACGTCAAGCCGATCGAAGACGGCGACACCAAGGTCCTGGAGTCTCTGCAGGTCCGCGTGCGGCCGTTCGTCATGCGGCGCAAGAAGGAAGACGTCGCGTCGGAGCTCCCGCCCAAGACCGAGCAGACGCTGTTCGTGCACTTCGGGCGCAGCCAGCTGGGGCTGTACAACCGCATCCTCAAGGCGGCGAAGAACGAGATCACCGGGCGCATCGAGGAGATGGGCATCGAGAAATCGCAGATGGCGATCTTGGCGGCGCTCACCCGGCTGCGGCAGGTGGCGTGCGACCCACGATTGCTGGGCCTGCCCGATGGCTCCGCCGTGCCGCCCTCGGCCAAGCTCGAGGCGTTCCGCGAGCTCATCGCCGATTGCGTGGGCTCGGGCCGCAAGGTGCTGGTGTTCTCGCAGTTCGTCGAGATGCAAAAGCTCCTGGGGGCCGTGCTCGACGAGCTGGGCATCGGCTATCTGTGGCTCCACGGCGGCACCAAGAACCGCGAAGAGATGGTGTCCCGGTTCCAGCAGTCCAGCGGCCCTCCCGTCTTTCTCATCAGCCTCAAGGCGGGCGGCAGCGGTCTGACGCTGACCGAGGCCGACACGGTCATTCACTACGATCCCTGGTGGAACCCGGCGGTCGAAGACCAGGCTACCGACCGCGCCCACCGTATCGGCCAGGAGAAGCCGGTTATGGTCTATCGCTTGGTGGTCGAGGACACCGTCGAGCAGAAGATGGTGGAGCTGGGCCGACGCAAGCGGGAGATCGCCGAAGGCGCCCTCGGCCGTGATGCCTCGGGAGTCAAGCGGATCAGCATGTCCGATGTGGAGGATCTGCTGGCGACACCGGCGGCCAATCCCTGGGACAACGCCTGACCTGGATGTTGCTCCACCGACGACGCTGGCCTGCGCGGAGCTGCGGCTCCGGCGACTGGCGCGACGGTGGGGGCTGATGGCGGGGCGCCTGGCCGCGACGCAGCGGGGGCGCCTGCCAGCGCATGGTTGTCGACGGGCG
Organism: Deltaproteobacteria bacterium; assembly: GCA_022601155.1. Classification (GTDB taxonomy): domain Bacteria; phylum Myxococcota_A; class Polyangia; order Nannocystales; family Nannocystaceae; genus Paraliomyxa. The sequence continues at coordinate 7,110 of JAHZJA010000799.1, forward strand.
TCGTACACAGGCGAACCCGCGCGCCCGGCAGAGGGCCGGGCGGCGGCTCCGGTCGCCATGCAGGCTCGGCACGGCAGGATCGGGCTACGACTTCGATCTCGCGGCCTGCTGACGGGCGCAGATCAGTCCGAGCAGCCGTAGAGGTACGGGACGCCCAACAGGGAGCTGCTGTGGCAGCTCAGCGGGCGCCCCAGTGCCGCCGACTCGCCGAAGATCCATGGAACATGCGTGGCCACGCGGGCTCCGTCTGCGCCGCTGTTCCACGGGTCATGGACGAGGCACGCGTGCACTCCGGTGAGAATCCGAGCCCAGCTTCCGGGTTTGATGAAGTACCCGCCGCCCGAGTCGCCGGGATCGGTCAGTGAGCCACCCACGAGGTTGATGCCCTGGTTGGGATCCCAGCCGTGGGAGTTCATCCAACCCAGCATGCGGAGGATACCGGCCGCCGAGGGCGAGCCCGCCTGGGCTCCGTGCTGGCCCCAGCCGACGACTTCATGTTGGACCACGTTGGGTTCGACGGGGACCTGGTGCCAGCGCGCCCGGACGAACTGACTGGCATCACCGCCCAGCTGGATCAGCCCGAAGTCGTACTCCGAGTACTGGCAGGGGAAGATCTCCTGGAAGATGAAGTTGGGATCGATCGAGGCCGATGCCGGGCCGTTGTAGACGGTGACGGGGGCCGAGGTCAGACCCCCGGTGGGCGAATACTGGACCTGGATGTTGCCGATGGAGCCGCGAACGTTGGCGGGGTAGTTCAGCCGGTTGTCGAGGCAATGCCCGGCGGTGAGGATGTAGCGCTCGGAGAGCGTAATCCCGCTGCACCCGAGCGACGGAATCCATACGACTTCCCGATGGGTGTTTCCATCTGGAACGCCGTAGGTGATGCGGAACTCATCGTCCTGTGGCTCGGTCATCTCCGCCTGGGCGTCGAGCTCTTCTTCGTGGAAGACCGAGAGATCTTCGTCCACTTCGTCGAGTATGTCGGTTGGTTCGATGGCGCTGTCACATGCTGTGGCGGTCAGTGCCACACTCATGCCGAGGGCAAGCAGTACGACGGCGCGCGCGCTGCGATCTTGATGGTGTTTCACCGGGGGTGAGTGGGGGCCGAGTGAAGAATCCATCCGCGTCGGGAATGCTCGGGGTCCAAACGACCCCAAGGGTCCAGCTCCCGCTCAAAAACGTCCGTGACTCACCGTTTCTACGTCGACAGACCCTGTATTCGCGCATACCGGCCAGCGGCGGCGAGGCCTTCGCGCGGCGTGGCCACAGGCTGGGGCATGACGGCCGAAAACGTCCTCCAAGAAAAAGTCGAGAGGGGTGTCGATCGCGGGCCTGGTCGATCGTCGATACAGAGCAGATGGTGGACGGAAGCTTCACCTGGTTGGAGTTGGTGACTCCACGTCCGGGCAACGCCCGGTCGTTCTACGCCGAGGTCTTGGGCTGGCGCGTGGCCGCCGATCGGCCGTCGGTCTCGCCACCCGCCGTCGTGTTCGAGGATGGGTGCACGCCGTGTGCCGGGCTGCGTACGTCGGGGCCGGGGACACCGGGCCGCTGGCGTTGCTACCTGAACGTGGACGACCTCGACGCGCGGGTCGACCAGGTCTCGCGGTACGGCGGCGCCGTGGTCGAGCCTCCGGCCGACGTCGCGGGGATGGGCCGTTGTGCACAGGTGGTCGACCCCCAGGGGGCACACTTGATGCTGCGCGGGCCGAGCCCCGCCGAGCTCACGAGCACGGCGCTGCATTGGCACGAGCTGTGGTCGCCGCGGGCCGAGCAAGTGCTCGGGTTCTATTGCGAGGCGCTGCGCTACGCGGTGCAGACGATGTCGATGTACGCGGGGGCGTATCACGTGCTGCGCAACGAGCATGGTGGCCACGGTGGGGTGATCACGGCCGTCACGCGGGACGGCGAGCCGCGCTGGCTGCCTTACGTTCGGGTCGACGACTGCGACGCCACCGTCGAGCGGGCCCGTCGATGCAGGGCGGCCATCGCGACGGCGCCGCGCACCGTGCCGAGCATCGGCCGGATCGCGATCATCACCGACCACG
>JAHZJA010000800.1 GCA_022601155.1 Deltaproteobacteria bacterium
CAGCACGTGGCATGGGCCGGCCATGACCTGGCTTCGGAGCATGTTTCCACGGGCTCGCCACTCGACTCCTCGGGCGAGTTCGGGAGACCGTCCGGCCTCTTCGCCTCGGCGGCGCTCTTGCGGACGTGACCCGAACGCGCTGGGAGCTCATTGCCGACAATGCCCTTCGCCGCCATCAGCTCGTGGTCCTCGCTCCTCCGCGTCCCAGAACCCTCGCGTCAGGTCCGGGCTGGCCAACGCGAGTCCCTGTCAACCTGGCGGAATCAAGTACCTCATCCTCGACCGGGATCCGATCTTCACCAAGGATGTTCGCCAGATGCTCGGCAAAGAAGGCGTCAAATTGTCCGACTGCCCGCTCGCAGTCCCAGCTTGAATGCCTTTGCCGAACGCTTCGTTGGCTCCGTTCGCCGAGAGTGTCTCTCCAAGATCATTCCCCTGGGAGAAGGGCACCTTCGCCGGCATCATCTGCCCTCGAGATCTCGGAATCAGCCAAGTTCGTGTCGACCGAGAAACGTGTCGGCTCCGAGGTTCCGCACCTGGCGACGTCGTCGCCTCCGCGGCCAGCTCGACGACCATTCCAGCTGTCCCCGGGCACGACCATCCAGACTCACTCCCACTGAGATCCAACGGATCAAGGACCATGTCCTCGACCCCGGGCTTCGGCACATGGGCCTCCGAGCGCTCTGTTTGCATGCTCAGCGCCACGCCCGGGTCTTCACGTCCCGGTCGACCTGGCGCGGCAAGTATCGGGGGCACCTTTGGTGCTTCCGCGGAAGTCGACCGCTGGTGGCGTTTGCGTTCACGCCGACGTGGCAGGCCCAACAGGTTGCGCCGTGGATCCACGCGATCCCACCGGACGTGCACATCCAGGTCGATGACTACGCGGGCTACAGCGCGAAGGTCCCTGACGCCGATGGCTCGCCGACGACGTTGGTGCCACCCGAGCGGCGACTCGGATGCATGATGCACGTGCGGCGGCGATTCCACGCGGCGATGAAGCTGGGCGACAAGCGAGCCGCCGTACCGATGGCCATCTTTCGGAAGCTGTACGAGGTCGAGAAGAACGGTCGCGGGATGTCGCCCGATGACCGGCTGGCCCTACGCACCGCGGAGTCGATTCCGTTGCTCGACCAACTCGATGTGTGGGTCGACGAGCAGCACGACAAGCTCGGCCGGACGGGCAAGCTCACCGAGGCGGTTCGATACGCGAAACAGCAGCGAGCGTTCATCCGCCGTTGTTTCTCGGATGGACACTTCGAGATCGACAACGGGGCTGTCGAGCGGGCGATTCGAAAGCCGGCCGTCGGGCGCCGGAATTTTCTCTTCACCGGGTCGGCGAAGGCGGGCCGCCGCCTGGCGGGTGCCTACAGCTTGGTCCAGACCTGCCGAGCGCTGGGCATCCCCACGCGGGACTACCTGGTCGACGTGCTCGACAAGCTCCAGGGTGGCTGGCCCATGCGGCGGCTGGTTGAGTTGTTGCCCCACAACGGGGCCACTGCCCGTGGTCTGCTCCCCGCGACCGCGTAGTGGCCGAGCCAACCGGGTAGAGTACCTCGGCGGCCGGCGCCGAACCGGAGGCTGTCTGCAACGGGCCTACGCCCAATCGCGGCCCTGCACCGTGTGCCGCGACATCCCGACCATGCCTGAAACCCGGGGCTCGCCAATCCAACGCGATTCCCACGCCATGTCCCGAACCGCTGCTGTGAAACTGCCACTGGTAAATCACCGAACCAGGATGGAGACGGCACCGGGTTCGGGCGAGCGGGTGGGTATCGTTGGCCGCGAATTCGGGGGGGAACCCAGCCACAACCGCCCCCCCACGCCGTCGTAGCGGGCCGTAGGCCCAGGCGCGTCGATGTGACGGAGCGAGCGAAAAGAGATCGAGGGGGCGTTGCAACCAGGCCGCCCCCGGCTGTGTCTGGATCCAAAGGATGCCGGGCTACCTGCTCTCGTTCTTCGCGCTGTCCTTCGCCTGGACCTGGGCGTTTCAGATTCCCGTCGTGCTCGGGATTCTGCAGCCAGCGCTTGCGGTGCCGATGTTTGCGGTCGGTGCCGTAGGTCCGTCACTCGCCGCGATCGTGGTCGCGCGGAGCCGGGGCGAGCTACGAGGGCTGTTCCGACCCGGCGGTCGGGTCCGCCCCCACTGGTATGTCGTAGCGGCGTCCGTGCCCCCGCTGCTGCTGGCGTTGGCCGCCGCAGCAGCGCTGTCGTTCGGCGCAGCGCCACCGGCTAGCTGGTTGATTACGCCCGTGATCGGGGTCATGGTGCTTCCAGCCGTAGGGGAGGAAATAGGCTGGCGTGGGTACGCATATCCGCAGCTTGCTGACCGTTACGGCGAGCTCAAAGCCGCGGTCGTTGTCGGTGTGCTTTGGGCGCTCTGGCATCTACCAACTGCGTTCCTAGGCGGAGCCGACTTGCTCGGTTTCGTGCCCTTCACGATAGCGGTGGTCGGCGCCGGGGTATGGCTCGCGTGGCTGTACGAGCGAGCAGGCCGCAGCGTCTATGTCGCGATCATTGGCCACGCCGCGATCAATGCTCGTTTCATCGCGTTGTCTGCTTGGCCGGAAGCGAAGGCTGCGTGGATCCTGCTGAACGTGGCACTCGGAATCGCATGCGGCATCTCGTTGGCGCATCACAAGCGCGAGCAGCAGCTCGGTACTCCAGGCGCAAAGCCGGGATCGACTCGGGGATAGCCGCATGTGTGCAGCGTTCACTGGGAGGTCCCACGATGCGCGCCCTGTGCCACGGGCTATGACTGAGCTCAACGTCAACGCGTTCGGAATGTACCTCGTGCTGGCGACTTGCCTCATCCGTGAGTGATTTCGGTTGGTTGCGGTGCAGCGATTCACCACCTATCACCCCAAACGCGTTGCAAATGCACCCCCCCTGGTACCACTGTGGAGCCTGCAACGGGACCCCGGCTTCGCGCAGCCTGCCCTCCATGCGTCGACCCGGCCGCGGACACTACGACCACCGCGTCCGCCAGGCCAATCGTGGCGTCCGGCAACCCCCGCCTCTTCGCCCCTACCTCCGCATCCCGCCCTCCACAGCTCGCTCGTGGCTCTGGCGTAGATGCCCCCCGAGCGTGTCGACCACCGAGAACAGAGCGCGGACCGCATCGACCGCAATCGAGTTCGCGACGCTTCGCGTCAAGGCTGCCTACTACTTCGCCATCGCGTCGCTCTCGTTGATCGTCGTTCGCACCTTCGAGTTCCGGCTCGGCACATACCGAGTCCCCGACTGCCGCGACAAGACCACCCTGCTCCGCCGGATCGAACTCGCCTCTGTCGTCGTTCCACGTCGACGCCTCGTGGACCTCATTGGACTTTCGCCCAACAACAGATCAGACGCCACCTCCTCGATCCCGGCCTCAGTCGCATGAGCGTCCGTGCCAGATCTTCGCCTTCCATTCCACGTGGCGCCAATTGATGCTCGAGCGAGGCTGGCGACGGCCCCGGACCAGGGTTCATCCGTCGAGACCTGCGGTCGGGGTACGGGCCTCTGCCCCCGACGACTGGTGGCATGGACGTCACCGTGATCCGCCTCCTGACCGGCGCCAAGGTCTGCCTCCACACCGTCATGGACAACTTCTCGCGGAAGGTCCTTGCCTGCAGCTCTCCGAGCCCCTGCCGGAAACCCAGGGAGCGTAGCTGCGACGCGATTCCCACACCCTATCCTGAACCGCTGCTGGGGTTGGCACCATCATTGCTGCGCCCGAACGAAGCGGGAACTCGATGTGGTAGTGAGGCTCTGCGATGAGTACCAAATCCAGCTCCGAGCGCGAGTCCATGGCCATGAATGCTCGCTCGTGGGATCTGCATGCGAGCCGGTATGCGGGAGGGGGCTCGGACTCGGAGACCTTCGACTTCGGAGACCCGCTGTTTCCCACCGATGAACAGCTCGGCATGGTCGGGCAGGTGCAGGGCAAGCGGGTGCTCGAGGTCGGCTCTGGCGCGTGCGCGTGCGGTATTGCCTTGGCTCGAAAAGGCGCGACGGTGACTTGCGTGGACGTTTCGCAGGAGCAACTCCGACGCGGCACCGTCAACGCCCAAAAAGCCGGTGTCGAGGTGCGGACCCTCCTGGGGGATGCGTACGATCTGGGCTCTCCTGGGGAAGAGCAGTTCGACTTGGTCGTCGCGATTGCTTCCTTTCAGTATGTCCCGGACCTGGCAAGGGCGTTGGCCGCAGCATTCCAGATCTTGCGGCCCGGCGGGCGCATCATCTTCAGTATTCCTCATCCGATCATGGAGGTCTTCGACGCGTCCGTGCTGTCGGTCGAGGACGGAGCCGACCCGAGGTACTCGTATCGCGGGCCCGTTCAGTGGAAGTGGGAGCCCGACGACGAGTTCGAGTTCGTGACGTACCGCCGCACGGTGGCGGACATCATCAACCAAGTCGTTGGGGAGGGGTTCCAGGTCCAACGCGTAGAGGAGTTGATGCCCCTGAAGCAGGAGCCGGATTGGACCGACGTAGAGCGAGAGATCCGGACTCGGTACCCCTCGTTCCTCGTTGTACAAGCGATCAAGGGGTGAACCCGGGGCGTGCTTTGCGATGGAGCCCCGGCCTCGCGCAGCCCGCCTTCCATGCGCCGACCCGGCCACCACCACCACCACGACCATCGAATCCGCCAGGCCATCGTGGCGTCCGGCAACCCTCGATTCTTCCCCGACTCCGCATCCCGCCGCTGCTCGTCCGAGGATGTCCCCCGGTGTCGACTTCTACGTCACCCAGCACAACGCCCTGGTGCCCCACTACGCCCACGATGGCCAAACACCGGATGAGGTCTACGCCGGTCGACCTCCCATTGCTTCTGCACTCGCCGAGCACCGGGCGAGCGCACGTCTTCATCGGCTCCAGTACAACCGATCGCGGCCCCGGACCGTGTGCCGCGATGCCCCGGGTGTACCTGAAACCCGGGGTGCGCAAATCCAGCGCGACTCCCACGCCATGCCCTAAACCGCTGCTCGGCCGCCGACTGCTCGAGCCTCTGGTCTAGTCGCCGCCAACCGTGTCGGACCGATCGAGTGTACCGAGCACTGGGGCGGTGTGTTGAAGTTCTACTCCCGCGCAGCCTGACCATGCTCCTCGGCGTCCCAGAACCGCCGTGTGCGACCCGAGGTGGTGAGCGTCAGATGTCCTCAACATCTTGGAATCGGACAAGTTCGTCTCGACCGAGAATGGGGACAGCACGCCATCAAGACGCTCGGCACGCCTCTGCTTGGTCGTTCCATTGGCAGCCAAATGCGGAATGGCAGACGGGCTCGTTGTGCGATGAGCAGGACCCGTTGCTCGGCCAACATCACCGACGGGGGTCGTGACAGCGCCACATCGAGCCGAGGCACTCTCTGTCGGCCCCGCAAGAGTACGTGCACCATCCGAGGATGCCGTCGCGCGATTCTTGATGGCCGACTCCGGATCGAGAACATCAACGCTACCGTGGACGAGTTTCTTGCCGGATCCCCGAACAAACGCGTACTGGCGCAGGTCGAAACCCCTGAATCGAAGTCGATGATCGAGACGTTTTGGCGATCGCTCCGGCACCAATGACTCTACTTGCATGACCTGGACGCTCTGCCAACAGAGCCGCGCTTGGTCGAGTTCTACATCGCAGAGCACA
>JAHZJA010000801.1 GCA_022601155.1 Deltaproteobacteria bacterium
CCTCTGGTTGTAGTTATTCTTCATGCATGTTTCGAGATGGCATTCGGACTATGATTCATTCCTCAGAGGAATATCTGTGGATCGGCTGAACGCGATGCACGCCTTCGTGCGACTGGTGGAGGTCGGGACCTTCTCCGCGGTCGCCGACGAGCTACGCGTGAAGCAGTCCACCGTGAGCAAGTGGGTCGCGGCTCTCGAAGACGAGCTCGGCGTTCGGCTGCTCGAGCGGACCACACGCAGTCGCCGGGTCACCGAACCCGGCACCCGCTTCTACCAGCGAGCGCGCCAGATTCTGGCCGCCTACGACGACATCACCGCCCAGCTCCAACGAGACCTACCCGAGCTCCAGGGTCGGATCCGCGTCAGCGTACCCGTGGTGTTCGGTCGGTTGTTCATCGTCCCCGCCGTCGCCAAGTTCTTGCGCCGCTACCCGAGCATGGAGATCGAGCTGATGTTCTCCGATCGCTACATCAACCTCGTGGAGGACGGGTTCGACGTTGCGATTCGGGTCGGACGTCCCATCGATAGCAGCCTGCGCTCGCGCCGTCTGGGTCGCACCCCTCGGCGGCTGGTCGCCTCCCCTGGCTACGTCGCACGCGCCGAGCCCATACGCGTGCCCGCCGATCTGCGCGACCACCCGTGCCTGCTTCACACCGGGCTGTCCACGGGTGATGTCTGGGCCTTCGAACACGGCGGCAAGACCCTGCGGGCGCCCATCCGAGGGCGGTTTTCTGCCAACAACTCCGAGGCTCTGCTCGCCATGGCCCGCGGCGGGCTCGGTATTGCGCTGCTGGCCTCGTGGTTGGTCGACGCCGAGGTTCGGGCGCAGCGGTTGGTCACCCTGCTCCCCGAGTACGAGGCCCCAGTCGCGGTAATTCACGCGCTGATGCCCCCCGGTCCGCACGTGCATCCCCGTGTGCGGCGCTTCGTCGATGCGCTCGCCGAGGCATTCGATACGCGACTCGAGGCGAGCCCCGCCGGACGAGCCTGAGCCCTCGCATCGCACCCCGAGCCCACGACACACTGGCCGAAGGCTTCGAGACGGCTCGAGACAAGCGCGGAGCGGCGAGCGGCACGGCCGCGTCGCACGACACGATGCCCCGGCAACCGTCTTCGACCCACGGCCCCAGTCAGCGCGGAGCGGCGAGCGGCACGGCCGCGTCGCACGACACGATGCCCCGGCAACCGTCTTCGACCCACGGCCCCAGTTCAGCGCGGAGCGGCGAGCAGCACGGCAGCGTCGCACGACACGATGCCCAGGCAACCGCCTTCCACCCACGGCCCCAGTCCAGCGCGGAGCGGCGAGCGGCACGGCAGCGTTGCACGACGCAATGCCCCGGCAACCGCCTTCGACCCACAGCCCGAGACCACCGCCGTCGGGGGGGCCGACACCTGGCCGTCCCACGTCAACGACGATGCCCGCATCACAACGGCGCGCCCGGGAACCTCACCTGCGGTGTCACGCTCAACCACGAGCAGGAAGACCGAGGCTCTCGGACATGCGGGTCGGCTCGCCTTCAGGTCCACCGATCGCGCCGATCGAGTGACCAGCATGCACGGCCCAGCCCAGCCCATTGCGCTCGAGCGCCTCGCGGACCGTGCGGAGATGGGTCCCTGGCGAGTCGACGGCCCGGTCGAGAGCACCGAACGCGGCAACGAGGACGGGACGGCGGGGCATGGCATGCAGCACCACCCCAAACGCATCGATGGCCTCGGCGACCGAGACCCCGGTACGGGATGGGCCGCGAGGCTCTGAAAATCGCACCGACAGGCCCGTGCGCAGGTCCGACAGGTCGACCTCGGCAACGTTCTCCATGCTGTGATCGTGCGCCGCCAGGTACACCACCCGCTCCGGGCTGATTCTTCGAATCGCTGCCAGTGCTGCGCGGTTGAATGCCTGCATCCGGTCGGCGTCGGGGGCATCGGGCCGCTCGAGTACCTCGAAACGCAGGGCCTCGCCCATTGCCGCGTAGCGCCGTGCCACCAGCCACCACAGGTAGGCGGCGTCGCCCCGTGTCGCCTCATCCGTGAACGGAGAGCTGGCCGCCGTGGGCGCGGCCCCGTCGCGAAATCCCGGGGTGCTCCGCATCGCGAGCACCACCCCCAGCCGTCGTTCCCGCGCCCACGCCAGGACGTGGTCGAAGTGCGAGACGACATGGTCATCGAGGTTGCCGTCGGGCCCCACCCAGGCATGCCCCGCCACGCCAAGCCGGACGTGGTCGAAGCCGTGGTCAGAGATCCACACCATGTCCTCGCGGCCGATCCACGGTTGCCCCTCCGAGGCATCGACGACTTCCGTGCCCCCGCGAGCGCGGCCGAGTCCAAGGTCGATGGTCACGCCGCGCTCGAAGGTCGCAACACGTCCATCGGACGGCACCCCGCCGTGCTCCACCAACGCCGAAAAGTCGTCGGCGGCAAAACAGTACAGCGCCCCGCTTCCGCCGCTTGCCGCGAGATGCTCGACGCCACACCCGAGCGTGTCGTGCTCGGAGTTCCACGAGCCGTACCAACGCTTGAATCGAGGGTTGGCGAACGACTCCGAGTCCATGCGATCGCTGTGACCGATCCTCGCCACGCCCTCGCCGCTCGTCGTCCAGTTCCCGCAGGTGGCCGGCTCCCCTCCGGTCAGCGCCACCCGCCCCTGTGCGTTCGACCCCGTCAAGATGTCATGGGTCTTCGCTGGAATCTCACCGTGCTCGGTCAACGTGGCGCGTCGCGTCAGCCCGTTGGCCTCGCTGTGAAGGCTGACCAGGTCCCGCGCAACGAGCTCTCGGTTGGCGTTGAACCAGGGGCCTTGTCCGATTCTGTCGCGCGCATCCACGCCGCGGGCATCAGGGGTCTCGGCCGTGCTCAGGTACGCACGCCATGTGAGGTGCCCGGCGAAGACCGCGTCCGCGAGCGTCTGGCAGTGACGGTCAGCCCCCTCCAGGCCTCCCAGGTCCGCGCCAGTACCCATGCCACGACTGGTCACGAAGAAGCTCATGGGTGGCTCGTGCAGCTCGTCGCCAGCCGCGGCGCGGCCCTGCGAGTCCGAGACTCGCGTCAAAGACGCATGGGGCTCGTCGACGGTCGTGCTCGGCCTCGATGAGCAAGCGACCAGGAATGCAGCGGCAACAAATCGTGAGGTTCGCATGGTAGCTCCCGCGCAATGTGCCGCGTCGCTGCCGATTGACCAGGCCATGGGGACCACGAGGGCTGGTGCTGGGACGAAGGGCTCGATCGGCGGGACGAGCATGCTTGGTAGAGCGGTCGACGACCGAGCAGACTTCCGGGGCTGGACCACGCCCGACATCCACGCTCCCGGCCGTCACGCCTCGACGCGATCGACAGCGCGGTGACGCTGCGGGACGTGCCTCGATGGGTCTACGTTGCGCTGGCACTCCTGTGGGCGAGCACCGTGGTCACCGACGCTGCCACCATCGCGCTCGACCCCGAGTACGCCTCGCTGGACATCTCTTGGTCGGAGTTCCTGTGCAAGCGCAGTGCGATGGCCGTCTTCTGGATGGCCACCAGTGTCGCGGCGCTTTCGTGGTTTGGTCGGCGTTCGCTCTCGGCCTCCAACATCTGGCCCACGCTGTGGCTCACCGCGGGTCTCGGTCTGGTCGTCTGCGGCACGTACGGACTCGTGTTGATGGCCGTGCTGTACGCCATCACCCTCGGTGCGATCTCCCTTCACGAGGTCACCTCGCTCGTGTGGTCCTGGAGCCTGCTGTCGGCCTACTTCATGGTCTGGAAGATCGCGGTCCTGACCAACACGTACCTGTACTACCACCGCGCCAGCGCCCGACAGCGCGAGCGTGATGCTCTGCGGGTCAGGCTGGCCGAGACGGAGCTCGCATTGTTCCGCGCGCAGCTCGAGCCACACTTTTTGTTCAACACCCTCAACTCCATCGCAGCGTTGGTACGGCTTCGCCGCAATGCCGACGCCACCGACGCCTTGAGCA
>JAHZJA010000802.1 GCA_022601155.1 Deltaproteobacteria bacterium
CCTCGTACATCGCGTGGGTGCAGATCCCGATCGAGGCCCAGCCGAGGTTGTACTTGCCGATGTTGACCGTGTTGAGCGCGGCGTCCCAGGCGGCCCGACCGCGGTGCAGGATGTCCTGCTCGCCCACCGGGTAGTCGCGAAGCTCGAACTCCGAGACGTAGTTCTGGCTGGCCACGACGTTCTGAACGAGGTGGTAGCGCTCGTGGCTCGAGTCGGCCGCGAAGAACACGTACTCGTCCGTGCCGTCGATGCGCCCGAAAGTGCTGACGATGGACGCCTTGTTGCCGTTGCCGATGTAGTACTTGCGGCCGTTGGCGATCCAGCCACTGCCGCTTGGATCCGGCGTGAGCACCATGTCGGTCGAGTAGATATCCGCGCCGTGGGTCTTCTCGGACAGGCCGAAGGCGAAGATCCCCCCGTCCTCGAGAGCCTGCGCGGTCCGCTGACGGACGGCCTCGTTGCCGCTCATCCAGATGGGGCCGAGGCCCAGCACCGTCACCTGCCAAGTGTACCAGTAGGGCAACCCGTAGAAGCCGAGGATCTCGGCGAACTCGCAGATGCGCCACGTGTCCCAGCGGGCGTCGTCGGCATTGCCCTCGCCGGCGGGGGTGCACATCGTGGCGAAGATCCGCTCCTTGCCGACGAAGTCGAGGAAATCCCCGTACCAGGGGCGATCGTAGTAGTCCTCGAGTAGCTTGACCTTGCCCTTCGTCTCGAAGAACTCCACCGTCTTGCGCATGAGCTCCGCGGAGCGGGGGTCGGAATAGTGGCGATCGAGGCGATTCGGATCGAGCAGGAACATCTGCCGCGAATCTACCAGCGACGTCTCCAGCCGGCTCCACGCGCGCGCGGAACAGTCACCGCCTCAGCGATCACGATCGCCCGCACCAGGGGCATGGTCGTTTCCGATCGTCGGTGTGGTGAACTGCGAAGCGACCGCAACACCCGGCACCATGGAGAAGTGGTCGAGGCCGTCGCCGCACGCGAACATGGTGAGCGTGGCCGGTCGTCGGCGCGCGACGGCACCGACTCCGCCGAATCGTTCGTGGGCGCGGCCTGGCTCCGTCGACCAAGATGCAGCGTGCCTCCGCACAGGTTCGTCGATCGCGCGCCCCAGCCGTCGTCGAGCCGAGTCACGGCCGCGACCCTCCTTCCAACCCATCGATGCGCGACCGCGGGGATGTATGGGCCCCGCTGCCCCGTTGGCAGGCTTCGCGCGCTCCGCGGTCCCGGCCCGTCGATCGTCGGCAGCGGAGGTGTTAGCGCCGCGCCTGTCGCTCGTTTGTGCGAGCAACCGTGTTAGGATCGGTGGCATTGAAGGGAAGAGAAGTTTTGTTCAGCAGCGTGCTGCTGGTGGGCTGCGGTGCGCCTGCAGGCGAAGGTTTCGTCGTCCCGCCGGGAACAACCCACGCCGCCGAGGAGAGCTCGGGGACCAGCGCGGCTGAGGATACCGGCCCAGTGCGCGACCCCGAAGAGCCCAAGCTCGACGTCGCTCCGCCCGAGGTCCCCGGGTGCCGCAAGATCGACTTCCTGTTCGTCATCGACGACTCGGACTCGATGGCCGACGAGCAACAGCTGCTCATCGACGGATTCCCCGGCTTCATCGAGGGCATCCGCGAGACGATCGAAGCGTTCGACTTCCACGTGATGGTGGTGGGCACGGGCGCCCAGGACATGTCCTTCGACCCCTGCGAAAACCGGCTGGGCACGGGTCGGGTGCGCTCGGCCCAGGGCGAGGATTGCGGCCTCCTCACCGATTTCCTCAACGGACAACGCTACCTCGACGAGACCCACGACGACCTCGAGGGCGCCTTCAGCTGCATCGCCGACGTCGGCTCGGACGGCAACGGGGACGAGAAGATCGTGTGGTCACTGGCCAATGCGCTCACCGAGCACGACGGCGCCGACGAGTGCAACGAGGGCTTCCTCCGCGACGACGCGCTGTTGGTGGTCACGATCATCACCGACGAAGAGGACGACCCGGACGACGGCCCGCCCACGGGCGACTTCGACGACAACTCGCCGGGCGATCCCGCGTCGTGGACCGAGGGTCTGACCGAGACGGTGTATGGCGACGCCGAGGCGGTCGTGCTGCTCGCGCTGCTGAGCGACAGCGATCTCGACGACGGCCTGTGCGAGCCCTACGAGTACCCCGAGGGCGACGGGGCCGAGCCTGCGCCGCGCATCCGCGAGTTCGTCGAGTCGTTTCCCGATGGATCGTGGGCGTCGGTTTGCCAGCCCGACTACGCGAGCTTCTTCAACGCTGCAATCGCCGACATCGATGCGGCCTGCGGCGGATTTCAGCCTCCAGGATGATCGCCATGCGTCGTGCCGTTTGCTCCGCGGTGATCTTGGGGTCGTCGTTGCTGCTGGGCTGTCGTTCGAGCGCGGGCAACCCGGAGGCCGAGCCCACGTCGACCGGCGGCGCCACCAGCTCGGGCACCAGTGTGACCAGCCCGGGCCTCGACTCCGGTTCGAGCAGCACGGGCGACGCCATCGTCGACCTTCCGCCGCCCATCGAGATGGCATGCCAGAAGATCGACTTCCTGTTCGTCGTCGACAACTCGGGCTCGATGAGCGACGAACAGGAGCGACTCATCGACGGTTTTCCCGGGTTCATCGCCGGCATCGAGAAGTCGATTGCTCAGTACGACTACCACCTGATGGTGGTGACGGTGGACGCCACACCGCCTCCGCCTCCACCTCCGCCTCCGCCTCCCAACCGCGGCATGGGGAGCACGGGTGGCTCGGGAACCTCCGGCGACTTTGGGACGACCGGCGACTTTGGGACGACCGGCGGTTTTGGAACGACCAGTGACGGCGGCTCGGGAACGACTGGCGACGGTGGGACCGACGACAGCGGCAGCGAAGACACGGGCGAGCCACCCATGGTCGACCGATGCGCGACCCAATTCGGGGCCGGACGCGTCGCGGCCTCCGACGGTAGCCCCTGCGACTTACCACCCGACCAGCGATTCGCCGACCTCGACAGCGGAGACCTCGCCGCGGTGTTCGAGTGTGCGGCCGACGTGGGCACCATGGGCTCCGGCTCGGAGATGCCCATCTGGAGCATGGCCCAGGCGATCACCGAGCAAGACCTCCCCGGCGGCTGCAACGAGGGGTTCCTGCGCGACGATGCGATCCTCGTCGTCACGCTCATCACCGATGAAGAGGACGACGAAGGCATCGACTCTCCGGCGGGCCCCTCGATCTGGAAGGACGTGGTGGTCTCGGCGAAGACCGGTGATGTGAGCGCGATCGTCATGCTGGGCCTGATCGGCGACACCGACCTCGACGAGGGCACGTGCGAACCGTTCGACATGCAGGGCGGCGGCGCCCAGGGGGCTCCCCGTCTGCGGGAATTCGTGGAGTCGTTCCCACGCGGCTCATGGGCGTCGGTGTGCCTCGACGACTTCGCCCCGTTCTTCAACACCGCGGTCATCGACATCGGCGAGGCCTGCGACGAGTTCATCCCTCCGGGCTGACGGGAACACGGTCGATACGCGCCCGCGCCAGCGTCGACCGCTCAACCACCTGCGCAGTCGGCCAAGTCGGGGCCCCATCGAACGCGGTCTCCACGTTTCCAGCTGTAACGTGGCTCCAACCTTGGACGACCCGCGGGCCGCCAGTGCCTCCCGATCCGACCGTCCAGCATTGCGACGGCGGACGCGAGCGGTGCGGTAAAACGTGCCTGGCCTTGGCGATGAACCCTGTACACATCGCGATCCCTGCAGGTACGTCGCATCCGTGGGATGGGTTGATCGGTCCCTGCCTCGCGACGGTTGACAGCGGGTGCGGTAGAATGAGGGTTAAGCTGATACGGCCATCCCCCATCGTTTGCGGTCAAGATAATTGGGTGAACCAAGTGGCGCACATGGCAACGACATCTACGAAGGAGTCGTCCGACTTCGAACCGAACGTCCCACGATGTCTCATGAGACACCGCGCACTCGTAGTGATGCTCGCCGCGCTCTTGGTCGGCTGTGGCGGAGGCCCCACCGTCAACCCGTTCGGCACGGGGGGTACGGGGGGCAGCACCTCGACGAGTGGTGCATCGTCCACGACCGCAGGCCCGCCCCCGAGCGCCGACGACACGGGCACCGACACTGGTGTCGATGAACCCACTGACTCGACGGGCCCTGGGATTCAGTTCGACCTGGGCCCCGTCCCCGATCCCCCGCCACCCACCATGCCCTCGTGCGACACGGTGGGTCGGTTGGAGTCGGTAGGGCTGTGCGATGTCGCGGCCAAGGTCGACCACTTCGACGCCGTGGTCCAGTGGTCGTGGGCAGGATTCCAAGACCAGGTCCACGTCTCGGCCAGCCCGCTGGTCGCCAACCTCACCGACGACAACGACGACGGCGTCATCGATCTGTGCGACACGCCCGATGTGGTCGTGTTGGCCTGGGCCGACATCGGCACCCCCGCCAACCTCCACCTACTCGACGGACAGACGGGAGCCGTGCACTGGTCGAGTTCGCTGCCGCTGGCCCACTTCGACAGCCCCGCCCTCGGTGATCTCGATGGCGATGGCCTCCCCGAGATCGTGGCCAGCAACGCCCAGGGCTTCTTGTTCGCGTTCGAGCACGACGGCACCCCCAAGTGGATGAGCAACGCGCCCTGGATCCACATCAACGTGGGAGCGCTGGCCATCGCCGATCTCGACAACGATGATCGACCCGAGATCATCGCGGGCAACCAGGTGTTCGACCATCAGGGCCAGCTACTGTGGACGGCCACCACGACGAGCCCGCTACAGTCGGCCGTCACCGCGGCCGATCTCGACGGAGATGGCGATCTCGAGGTGGTGCTCGGCCATGCCGCCCTCGACCACGACGGTGCTCCCGTGTGGACGACCAATGTTGCCCCCGGCTTTCCCCATGTTGCCGATCTCGATGGCGATGGCCTCCCCGAGGTGTTGGTCACCAACCAGGACGGCGTCGCGCTCATCGAGCACGATGGCATCGTCACGTACCAGGGGCAGCTGTTCCTCCCCACCCCGGCCGGGTCGACCGCATGGCGCCGTCCCGGATCGATCAACGACTTCGACGCCGACGGCCTCCCCGAGCTCGCCCTCGTCGCGGGGTCTCGCCTCGGCGTGGTGTCCCCGGTCGGCGACCAACTGTGGTTCGCCGGAGTCCAAGACCAGTCGGGCGTTGCAGGTGTCAGCTCGTTCGACTTCTTTGGCGACGGCTCCGCCGAGGTCGTGTATGCCGACGAACTGTCGGCCCGGGTCTACGACTCGCAAGGCGGCGTGCTGTTCAGCATTCCTCGGCTCAGCCGCACGGGCAACGAAATCCCGGTCATCGCCGATGTCGACGGTGATGGCTCCGCCGAGCTCATCGTCATCTCCGACGAGCTCGCCGACGATCCCACCTTGCCTGGGCCACCCCCCGTCCGGGTCATCAGCGAGGTGCAAGACCGCTGGGTCCCCGCCCGCCGGATCTGGAACCAGCACGCCTACCACGTGACCCACGTGCGCGAAGACGGCACCATCCCGCGTTTCGAGCTGCCCAGCTGGGAACACGGCAATTCCTTCCGCAGCAACGCCCAGAGCGAGTCGAGCGTGATCTGCGAGCCCGAAGGCTGACAGTTGATCCATACTCCGCGCGATGGCACCGACCACCGCGACGAAGAGACTCTGTGTGGGCTTGGGCTCGATGCTCGCCGCCGCATGTGCGGCACCCGCTCAATCCGCACCCGACCCTGCCACCCCAGCTGCGACCACCCCACCAACCGTCGCCGCGCCCGCGTTCTCCGACGATGTGGAGCAGCTGGTGGCCTTGATGACGGGCTCGTTCAGCAGCCGCCTTCAGGCACAGACGGATCCCTCCTACTTCGACATTCGTCTGCACATGATCCCCCTGTGGACCGACCGCGACGATGCGCGGTGGCTGTACGTGGAGCAGGCCGTCGCCACCGCCCAAGATGCGCCCTATCGCCAGCGAGTCTATCGCGTCGCTGCCCTCGAGGACGGCACCGTCGAGAGCGCCGTGTATACGATGGTGGAGCCCGAGCGCTTCGCGTTCGCCTGGCGCGACCCCAGCACCCTCGATGCTCTGCGGTTCGAGGACATCACACGCAAGGACGGATGCGAGGTGATCTTGCGTGTGGTCGAGCCCGGGCACTACTCCGGTTCTACGGGCGAGCGCAGCTGCAAGAGCGAGCTGCGTGGGGCCAGCTACGCCCACTCGCAGGTCACCGTGACCGAAGGTGGCGTCGACAGCTGGGATCGCGGATTCGACGATGCTGGTCAGCAGGTGTGGGGTGCCACCCAGGGCGGGTACGAGTTCCGGGCCGATGACCCACAGGCTCCGGCGGTTGGGGCTGAGCGGTAGGGTTGGCAACGGTCCCCCGCGGTGGGCGGAGCGAGGGACCTCGGCCCGGTCAGTTTGCCCTACGGAGCAAGTTGGACCGGGTTCTTCGACTCGAGCAACTGCGTGTCAGGCCGCAAGGGCGCCGTGGGCGGGCCCATCGTTCGCCCTCCACCATGGCAATGGGCGCACCAGGTGCCCGCCAACGGGCACGCCAATGTCGCGGTGCCCGTCAGCGGTCATCACCCCGGGCGGGCTCGACACGGAGCCGCCGTGCGTCATGTAGTCCGCGTAATCCGCCTCATCCTGCGTCGGTGTTCTGCAATGACGGCGTGACCCCGGTGCACGCTTCGAACGGCAACGACTGGCAGTCGTGGAGGTATCGAGCCACTCGTCGACAGCCCGCCCGCCGAGGTCGACGGCGTTCGATACCGTCTGCGCAAGCAGGTGGTCGAGCCGGTCTGCGGCCAGATCAATGGAGCAACGGGGTTCGGCGGCTTCAGTGACACTCACACCCGCTGTGGTCAGGCCCGCGTAGCCACGAGGGCGCGCGCAAGCGGCGACGGGGTCCACCTCCAGAGGGATCGCGGCCCTTCAATTCGCCAACCAGCACCTACGGGGTCGTGTGGCAGGAAACAGGGCCCAGCCCGCCCCCGCTTGCAGTTCACGGCTCGCCGCCGCTCGCACCGAGACACAGACACCTTCCTCGACCAGGGCGGACGAGCGCGTGAGGACCGCCGAGAGAAGAGTCGAGGGTCCTCCCAAGGTCCCAGATGGGTTCGGCGGCGGCCAGCGAAGAAAATTCGAAATCGATGAAGAATTGATCCTGTCGGGGGTGACTACCTCGTGCCCCGCTGTGACAGCGGTGTGCGTGATAGCCCCACGTCACTTAGCGACGTGACAACCATGCTGTCGTTTCTGGTTCGTGGTTCGAAACGACAGTTTCCCGACGATCCGAGGAGCCTATGTTCTCGACGAAGCGAGTCCTTCTTCCCGTAGTTGTTCTCCTGTCAATGGTCGCGCCGCTCGGCTGTGCCGAAGAACTCGGGGCTCGCGACCCCGACTCCAACGACCGCCAGCTCGCCGTTTGCAACGAGCAATACGAGGCCGAAGGCGACCACCACTCCGGCGCCCAGGTCGACCCCGATGGCTGGACCGCCATGAAGGGCCACGGCCTCGACGACCGCAACAGCTTCATGGACCACACGGGCGGCGAAGGAGCATCGCTCGAGTGGTCCAACATGAAGCACCCTCCGGCGCAATACAAGCTGACCATCCGCTATGCCAATGGCAGCGTTCAAGACTTCAACGATCGCCCGGTGATCATCCGTATCAACGACGACGACAGGCAGGAAATCCCGATGGAGTTTCCCGTAGTCGAGAGGGACAATTGGTCGACCTGGAGAACGGTCGCAACGGACGAGTTCACCGCGGAAGAGGGAATCCATCGCCTCACGATAGAGGTGGCCAAGAACTGGGGCGGGCCCAACATCGACTGGATCTACCTGGAAGTCATGAACAAAGACGAAGTACTTGGCTGCGGAGGCGGCTGACGGCAACGAAAGACCGTGCTCCCGTCGAGCCCCCGCGGCACTCGCTCGCATGAGCGCCTGTGCGACGAGGTGGCCCGGCCCGCACAGCTCCACATCATGCTCCCCGAAACCAACACCCGTCTCACGATCGACCGAAAATCGGTCGCGGTACGCCGTGGCGGGGTCGACGATTTTCCGGTCTCCGAGATCTGCGAGAACCTGCAGATCGAGACGGGGGAGTTTGGCAGCTGGCGCCGTCGAATTCTGGACGGCATGTTTGGGGGAGCGCAGTCGAGCGACCCGCTCGATACCCCGACGCGCGACGAGGGCGGAGCGTCACCTCACGCGAGTGGGCTGCGCAGCCGCGTCACGACCCGCATCCCCCCGCCGTCCGATGCGGGCCCACTCCCGCTCGCCGATCCGGCGGTGGGCATGCAGATGGGTCCCTACGTGATCAACGACAGCTTGGGCGAGGGGGGGATGGGCCGGGTGTTCCGCGCATTCGACCGTCGGCTCAACCGCCAGGTGGCGCTCAAGGTCCTCCATCACGATCTGGGTACGAAGGAGCAACAGCGGCTGATCCGAGAAGCCCAGGCGATGGCCCAGCTCGCGCATCCCAATGTGGTGCAGGTCTACGAGGTCGGCTACCAGGAGGAACGCGCGTTCATCGTGATGGAGATGGTCGAGGGGCAAACCCTCAGCTCCTGGCAGCGACGAGATCCGCGGCCCGACTGGCGTGCGTGTGTGCAGGCCTATCTGCAAGCGGGGGCTGGGCTTGCCGCGGCCCACGAACGGGATCTCGTGCACCGCGACTTCAAGCCCAGCAATGCGCTCATCGACGAGCGGGGGCGAGTGCGCGTGATGGACTTCGGCCTGGTCGGAACCACGGCGGAGATCCACGACTCGACCGAAATGACGGAGAATGACGGACTGCTTCAGAGCAACTCGGTGTCTTCGGAGAGTCTCGACTGGGTCAGCGACCGGCTGACCCAGACCGGCACGGTGATGGGGACCCCCGCGTATATGGCCCCGGAGCAGATCTTCGGCGAAGAGGTCGGTGCACCGGGCGATCAATTCGGCTTCTGCGTGTCGCTGTACGAGGCGATATGCGGCAAGCGGCCGTTCGTGGGCGACGACCTGTACACGATGGCGGGCTTCATCCGCCACGGGCAGGTCACCCCGATGGCCAACTACACCTGGGTCCCCGCGAAGCTAGAGGCGGCGCTGATCCGCGGGCTTTCGTTCGAAGCAAGAGACCGATGGCCATCGATGGACGCGTTGCTCGCCGAACTTCGGCGGCTGGTGACGCCGCCCCGGGTGCGGCGCTGGGTCGCGGGCGTGGGCGTGGGAATCGCGATGGCAGCGGGCACCGCGGCGCTCGGGTTGGGGATGCAAGTCAGTGAGCAGGGCGATCAGCTCACGGAAAAGGAAGCTCAGCTCGCAGTAAAGGTGGTGGAGCTGAGCGAGCAACTGGCGGCGCAGAAGGGCCTGCGGGCCAAGGACGCGGCGCGAGAAGGCGGACGGGAGCTCGAAGCGGTTCGTCTGGCCGTGCAGGCCTTCGAGGGTCTCGACCCACTGGCCAACCTACCCACCCCGATGTTCGAGGGGTTGACCTACGCGCTGTCGGGCATCGACCACGGCATCGCTCTGCGTGGCCATACCGCGCGGGTCTATGCGGTGGCGGCCTCCCGTGATGGAGAGCGCATCGCCACGGGCAGCCAGGACCGCACGGTTCGGCTGTGGAACGCACATTTGGGCGCCCACATCCAAACGTTGGAAGGCCACACGATGACGGTTCGCTCGGTGGCGTTCTCGCGCGATGGTCTGCGTCTCGCGAGCGGAAGCGACGACCGGACGGCACGTCTGTGGGACGCGAAAACGGGGGCCCAACTCGACTCGTTGAAACACGACGCGGCGGTGA
>JAHZJA010000803.1 GCA_022601155.1 Deltaproteobacteria bacterium
AACAGATCGTCGACCAACAGCACGCGGTCGCCTCGGGTGATGGCGTCGGAGTGGATCTGAAGCGCGTCTTCACCGTACTCGAGAGCGTAGCGCACCTCGATCGTCTCGGCGGGGAGCTTGCCCGGCTTGCGAACGGGTACGAAGCCCACCTGGAGCTCGGCCGCCAGCGCCATGCCGAACAGGAAGCCCCGCGACTCGATCCCCACGATGAGATCGATGCCGCCTTCGAGGTCCGCGATCGCGCGACGGTGCTCGGCTATGGCCAGCGCCAACGCCTGCGGATCGGACAACAACGGAGTGATGTCGCGGAACAGGATCCCCGGCTTGGGGAAGTCCGGCACGCTGCGGATCTTGGCCGCGAGGCGACCGAGTGCGTCGGTGGGAGGCGGATTGGGCGTCGAGTCGGACATGCTCAGGACTCCTTTGGAGGGCGACCGGTGGGCGCGACCATCGATGGGCCAGCTGCGCGGGCGAGCCACTCATGGGCCGCCGAGGGATCGGGATCGGTGAGGTCGAGCCGCAGCGGGGTGACCGAGGCCAGCTGTCGTCCCACCGCCCAGGTGTCGTCGCCCTCTTGCCCGGTCAGCTCCCCGGGGGGTCCGCCGATCCAGTAGTAGGGCTGTCCGTAGGGATCGGTGCGTCGGTCGACGGCATCGCGGTAGGTGCGATGACCAAGACGGGTGAGCATCACCTGTTGGGCTCGGGCGGCCGCGTCGATCTGTGCCGCAGGTGCCGCCTCGAGCCCCTGCGTGTGACCCACGTTGACGTTGAGCAGCACGGGCCGCTCGGGCGGCCGCTCGAGCAAGGCCTCCACCAGCTGTCGCACGCAGCGACGGGCCCAGCGGGGATCGGTACCGCGCTCGACCGAGGCCGCAATCCCGTTCAGGCCTCGCAGATGACCCTCGGCCGCTGCGGCCACCGTGCCCGAGTAGAACACGTCGGTGCCGAGGTTGAAGCCCGCGTTGATCCCCGAGAGCACGGCGGCGGGGCGGCGCGAGCACAGGTGCATCAGCCCGAAGTAGACACAGTCGACCGGGGTCCCGCTGACGGCCCATCGCCCCGCCTCCACCTCACGAGCACGCAGCGCGCTGTGGAATGTCATGGCGTGGCCGCTGCCGCTGCGCTCGCCGTCGGGCGCACACACGATCACCTCGGCCAGGCCGTGTACCGCCTCAGCGAGCGCACGAAGGCCAGGCGCCGCGACCCCGTCGTCATTGGTGACCAGCAACAGGGGGGTGCTCACCACGCAGGCTCCACAGCGACGAGATACCAAAGGACAAGGCGGCTCCGGGAGGGCCCCGAAGCCGCCTTACCGTTGTCGGGGCGAGAGGATTCGAACCTCCGACCCCTTGACCCCCAGTCAAGTGCGCTACCAGACTGCGCTACGCCCCGAAACGGACGCGGTTTATACCCCGCGTCACTGCCGCTCGCAAGCCAATGTGAACGGTCCGATGCGGGGTCTCTCACCGACGATCGCCCCGGTCGTCCCCACGGCGGGGAGGCCGGTCTACGAGGGCGCGGGTGACCGCGGCCGGATCGTCGGTGAGCGCTCCCACTCCGCCCACGGCGCGGAGGTAGGCGGCGGGATCGGCCGCGGCCGGATCGATCTCCGCGGCCGAGTGCAGCAGCGCGTCGAGCTCGTCGACGACCTGCCGCACCTTCGCCAGCGAGTGGCGGGCGACGTAGGCCGCATCGGGCGGGGCCATGGGACACGCATCACCCGCCTGACGCAGCTGTTTGCGCGCCCCCGCAATCGTGAACCGATCGACGTAGAGCAGGTGCTTGATCCGCAGCAGTGTCGCCACGTCACCGCGGCGATATACGCGGTGCTGGGTTCGTGACTTCCGAGGCCGCAGCGCGGCGAACTCCGTCTCCCAAAAACGCAGCACATGGGCCGCCACGCCCACGATCTCGGCCACCTCGCCGATCTTGAAGTACAGCTTGTCGGTGGGTAACGACAGCCCGCGCGCAGACATGGCTACGGCGTGTCGTTGAGCGCCGACTTGAGCACCGGGCTGGGCTTGAACGTCAGCACCCGCCTCGCGTCGATCATGATCTCGGTACCCGTTTGCGGGTTGCGACCCGGCCGGGGCTTCTTCTCCCGCACGACGAAGTTGCCGAAGCCCGAGATCTTGATCTTCTCGCCCGTCTCGAGGGTGGCCTTCATGACATCGAACACCGACTCCACCAAGTCGGCGGCTTCCTTCTTGGAAAAGCCCCCCACCCGCTCGCAGACCCGATCGATGATGTCGGCCTTGGTCATGCCCAGGATCCTTCCGCACCTTGTCGCGACGCGCAAGTAGGTGCAACGCGCAAGTAGTGGAGGCTACTCCGCTTTTTCGCCCGCGGAGACAGCGCGCAGCGGCCCGTCTCGGGCGATCTCAACGCGGTGCGGCCTCGGGATCCCGTTGCCGAAGGATTGTGAGGGCCCCCTCGACCACCACGTCGTGCAGCTGCTGGACCTCGGCATCGGTGACCGAGCGCTCCTGTGCCCGGTACCCTAGCCGCAGCAGCAGCGCACGACGACCATCCGGCACGCCCTTGCCCCGGTAATCCTCCACCACCTCGATCGGCGTGCGGGCTTGGTCTCCCACCGCCAGCCGCGGGGGATCATCGACGCTGGTGTCGATGCTGGCGGCCGCGGCCTCCGTGAGTGCATCGACGACGACCGAGGCCGGGATCGCAGTATCGAGATTGAGCGAGAGATCCCGGCTGGTGGCGGGGAATCGAGGCAGCCCCTGGGCGCGGACCGGCTGTGGTTGCGGCAGGGCGTCCACCCGGAGCTCGCCGTAGACGACGGGAAGCTCGTCCGGCAGATCCCAGGCTTCGCAGACATCGGGATGGACCTGGCCAAAGCTCCCCACGTCGCGGCCGTCCACGAGCACCCGCCCCCGGACGCCGGGATGCAAGTGGGCCAACGCCGGGTCGTCGACCTCGGCGGGCGCGGTCGTGGCGACCAGGCCGATGTGTTGGAGCGCGTCGAGCAACAGCCCGGCCATCCCCCGCCCATCGACGCTGGTGTCCGCGGTCTCGTTACGGGCCGGGACCAGCAAGACGGCAGCTCGCAGCGGCTCATCGGGCAGCTGACGATCGATGGCTGCAGTCGGCCCGTCTTCGGTGGGCGGCTCGCCCCACAGGTAGATCCGCCCCACCTCGAACAGACGCACGGCCCGAGCATGGCGAGCCACGTTGAGTGCTGCGGCATCGAGGAGCCCGGGCAACAGGTGGGTCCGCAGCACGGGGCCCATCCCACGCATCGGGTTGTCGAGCACCACCGCTTGGGCCTTGGTCGCCTCGCCGTGCACCCGGGCAAGCTTGTCGGGCTCGGCGAAGGTGAGCCCGAGCATCTCGTGCAATCCCTGGGCGGCCAGCGCGTCGACCAGCTGGTCCTGATGGCGCTGGCTGAGGGCCCCGGCCGGAGACCGCAGCCCCGTGGGCGCCGTCTGCCCGAACGCGGTCGGCATGGTCGCCACCGCAGGCAGTGCATCGAGCCCGTTGATGCGCATGACCTCTTCGATGAGATCCTCTTCGCGCTGAAGATCGGGACGATGGGTCGGTGGCCGACAGATCCAGCGGCTCGGATCGGTCGGGTCGACCTCGACCTCCAGGCCCCGAAGGATCTTGCGCGTCTGCTTGTCGGGGATGTCCATGCCCAACACCATCCGCGTGCGATCGGGGCGCATGATGATCTCGGGGACGGGCGGACGATCTCCATCGACTCGGTGCCCGCCCACACAGCGAGCGCCAGCCAGCTTCTCGAGCAGTTCGAACGCCCGTGCTGCGGCCCGTGCCAGCCCCAGACCGTGGTCGACCCCGCGTTCGAAGCGAAAGCTGCTGTCGCTGCTGATCTGGTGGTGGCGCGCCGTCCGACGGATCGCACGCGGCTCGAACCACGCCGCCTCGAGCAGCAGCGTGGTGCAGCCGGGCTCGACCCCAGACGCCTTGCCCCCCATCACCCCGGCCAGGGCCTGGGGCGCGGTGGCATCGGCGATGACCAGGTCGTCGGCCCGTAGCTCGAGCTCGCTGTCGTCGAGGGTGACCAGGGTCTCCCCCGCCTGCGCGGGCCGAACCACGACGCGCCCGTCCGCCAGCGCGCTGCGATCGAAGGCATGCAGCGGCTGCCCCCACTCCATGAGCACCAGGTTGGTGATGTCGACGACGTTGTTGATCGGCCGCAATCCCAGGCGGTGCAGGCGAACCCGCACCCACAGCGGCGACGGGCCGACCTTCGCCCCCTCGAACGCATAGCCGAAGTACCGACCGCAGCGGTCGGGGGCCTGTTGCGTGACGAGCTCGGGCAGCGAAGGGACCCGTGGATCGGCCAGCGGCGGAACGGCCAGCGTGTAGCCGAGCTTGGCCGCGAGATCCCGTGCCACCCCCACATGCCCCAGGGCATCGGGGCGGTTGGGCGTGATGCTGAGCTCGAAGACGGTGTCGACGATGCCCGCGACGCGATCGATGAGCCGGTCACCCGCGCGCCACTTGGCGGGCAACACCATGATGCCCTCGTGGTCGGGTCCGATGTCGAGCTCTTGCTCAGAGCAGATCATGCCCTGGCTGAGCACGCCACGAACCTCGCGCGCCTCGAGCGTCAGGCCTCCGGGAAGCGTGGTGCCTACCGGAGCAAACGCCACCTTGCCTCCGGGCTCCGGCACGTTCGGCGCCCCGCAGACCACGGGGATCGATTGCTCGCCATCGCTGAGCGTGACCAGGCGCAGCCGATCGGCCGAAGGGTGCGGCTCGATCGATACGACCTCGGCGACCACCATCGGCGTCAGGCAGGCGCCGTGGGTGGTCACGCCCTCGACCTCGAGGCCGACGGATGTGATCGCGGCATCGAGAGCCTCGTCGTCGGGGAGACCGCGCTCGGCGGGATCGAGCAGCAGCTGTTGCAGCCAGGTGCGGGAGATCAGCATGGGAACTGCTCCAAGAAGCGGACGTCGCTCTCGAACAACAAACGCATGTGGGGCACGGCGTGCAGCAACATCGCCATGCGGTCGATACCAAAGCCAAAGGCCCAGCCCGTGTAGACCTCGGGGTCGATGTCGACGGCGTCCAGCACGGCGGGATGCACCATGCCCGAGCCACCCAGCTCGATCCATCCACTGCCCTTGCACACGCGGCAGCTCGGCTCACGACCGAACGGGCACTGCATGTCGAACTCGGCACCCGGCTCCACGAACGGGAAGAACGAGGGGCGCAGCCGGACCTGGAGATCGCTGCCGAAGAACGCCTGCACGAACCGATACAACGTGGCCTTGAGGTCGGCCATCCCCACCCCACGGTCGATGCACAGACCCTCGATCTGGTGGAACATCGGCGAGTGCGTCGCGTCGTCGTCGCGGCGGAACACGGTCCCCTGCGCTATCACCCGCACGGGCGGCGGACGGGTCAGCATGGCCCGGATCTGCACGGGGGACGTGTGCGTGCGCAACACCAGCGGATCGACGTCGGTGCCCGCGCGCCCCTGCACGAAGAACGTGTCCTGCATGTCGCGGGCCGGATGGTCCGGCTGGAAATTGAGATCGTCGAAGTTGTACTGCTGATGCTCGACGTGGGGGCCGTCGAGCACGTCGTAGCCCATGCCGCGAAACACCGCCTCGAGCCGGCGACGCGTGTGCGTGATGGGGTGCAGCGAGCCCGCGGAGCGGCGCTGGGCCAGCATCGTCAGGTCCTCGCGTCGCGCGAGGCGAAGACTCCGTGCGGCCTCCGTCAGCGCCTCGCGGCGCGCGGCGAGCAGCTGCTCCAGGGCGCCCTTGGTCTGATTGAAGGCCTGCCCAAACGCCTTGCGCTGTTCGGGGGCCAGCTTGCCCATGTGGGCGCGTTGCCGCGACACCAGCCCCTTCTTGCCGAGGTACTTGACCTGCACGGCATACAAGGCGTCCTCATCCAGCGCAGCTTCGACCTCCTCGCGAAACGAGGTCGACAACGCATCCAGCTGATCTTTGGGATCGTCGCTCACGGGTGCTCCGGTCGGGGGTCGGACCATACCCCGGGGCGCGAGGCCCCGCACGCGTCACTGCCCAACGCATACGAGCCCGCGAGGCATGACCTCGCGGGCTCGGTAGCGTGGAGTGGTGGGGCCGCTCAGGCGGCCTGGCCGAGGCCGGCCTTGGCCGACGCGACGACCTTGCCGAAGGCCTCGGGATCGACGATCGCCAGCTCGGCGAGAGCACGGCGGTCGAGCTCGATGCCCGAGCGCTGCAGCCCGTGGATGAACCGGCTGTAGTTCAGCCCGTGCACCCGGGTGGCGGCGTTGATCCGGACGATCCACAGCCGACGCATGTCCCGCTTCTTGATCTTGCGGCCGACGTAGGCATGCATCCACGCGTGGTGGACAGCCTCGACGGCACGGCGCCAGATCTTGCGGCGTCCCGAGCGGAACCCGCTGGCACAGGCCAAAATACGATTACGACGACGGCGGGCCTTGACCCCTCGTGTTGCGCGCGGCATGGCTCACTTCCTTCCGTACGGCAGCAAGGCGTCGATCCGAACCTGATCGGGCTCGGAGACAATCGTCATGCCCCGCAGACGGCGAACGCGATTGGCGTTCTTCTTGGTGAGGATGTGGTTCTTGTGGCTGAATTTACGCTTGGCCTTACCGGTGGAGGTAAAGCGAAAGCGCTTCTTCGCGCCACTGTGGGACTTCATTTTCGGCATGCGCTAACCCGAAGGCCGCGCGATATACCCCGCTTCGGTCGGCAGGGCAAGTCCATCCGATGTGAGTGACTCGTCGCCCGGACGAGCGCGAGTCACATACACATCGAAATGGCTGGCCCGGATCCGCGCGGCAGCGACCGGGCCATGGTCTCAGGCGTTGGTCTCGGCTGGAGCCTCGTCCGTCTCTGATGCTGGTGTTGGCGGGGTCTCCGCGCTTGCGGCTGCGTCGGGGGCTGCCGTTGCAGACTCCTCCGCTGCCTCCGTGGGCTCCGCGGCTTCTGCGGGCTCCGCGGCCTCTGCGGCGGCGGGTGCCGCTGCGGCCGACTTGTCTCCTTCACGCGGGGGACGGGCGGGAGTCGGTTGTGGTCTGGCCCGGGGTTGGCGGCCGGGCTTGGGAGCCAGGACCATGTTCATCCGGTTGCCTTCCATGCGCGCGGACTGGATCACGATGGCCATGTCCGCTGCGCCTTCGACGACTCGATCGAGAATTGCGTGGCCGGTCTCGGGGTGGATCACCTCGCGACCACGGAACTGCACGACGAGCTTGACCTTGTCGCCGTCATCGATGAACCGCCGCACGTGTCGGAGCTTGAAGTCGAAGTCGTGCCCGTGGGTCTTGGGCCGGAACTTCACTTCCTTGAGCTCGAGCGTGCGTTGGTTCTTCTTGGTTTCCCGCTCCCGCTTTGCGGTCTCGTACTTGTACTTCCCATAGTCCATGACCTTGCAGACAGGAGGGTTGGCCTTGGGATTGACCTCCACCAGCTGCAGG
>JAHZJA010000804.1 GCA_022601155.1 Deltaproteobacteria bacterium
CTTTGCTGCAGGTGGCGAGCGACGGCGACTGAGCGACGACGCGGAAGCATGCCCGTCGGGGCATCGGCAACCGAGCCAAGGCCCCCACTATGCGTCCGGGCTCGACGGCCTCCAGATGATTGGTCTCGGCCGATGCGACCCCACGATCGAGTCGGGGCCCATGGGGTCGCCGCCGCCGAGCGGGAGCAGCGAGGCCAGGGCCATCCTCCCCTTCGGACCCGTGATCACGGGCCATTTGTCGCAGGGCCATTGCGCGCCCGTTCATTCAAGCTATATTGAACATGACTTTCAATTTCGACAAACGGACGACGATGGTTGATCTCAAGGGAAAGGTCATGGGCAGCGCCATACGGGTCGCTGGCCGCAACGTAGAAGTGGACGACGTGGTCGGGCTCTCCCCGCGCCTGCGGCTGCTCCGCCTTCGCGGATCGGTGCTGCATCGCATGGAGTGGACGCCGGGCGACAAGATCAAGCTGCACGTGGGCGACGGGGCCATGCGTAGCTACACCCCGGCGCGGGTCGACCCCGAGCAGGGGATGATGGAGATCGCGGTGCATCTGCACGACCGCGGGCGAGCGTCGGCGTGGGCCCAGTCGCTGCGCCCGGGCGACACGGTCTCGTTCATGGGGCCCGCCCGCAGCATGCCGTCGCTGCGCGAGGCGGCGCCGTGGGCCGTGTTCCTCGGTGACGAGACGGCGATCGGTCTGGCGCGCGCGCTGGTCGATGCTCATGAGGCCACCACCGAGATCCTCGGTGCCGTGGAGCTCGACCCGCAGGACATACCCGCGGTGCAAGCTCTCGGGCTGTCGCTCGACGCGGTGTCGCGCGACGGCGAACACGGTCGGGCGCTGGTCGACTGGCTCGCCGGCACCACTTTGCCGCGAGGCCCCGGTGTCGCGTGGCTCTCGGGCGAGGCCAATGCCGTGCTCGCACTACGCACTGCGTTGATCGAGCGGGGCCTCGATCGCCGCCAGCTGTGCATCAAGCCGTACTGGAGCCGTCACGGCAAAGCCGACCGCAAGAAGCTCGAGCGCGGGGCTCTGGTCGCCTGATCCCCCGCCTCGGCCAGATCGGCGAGCTCGGGTTCATCGACCCCGCTCGTCGCGTCCCGATCGTGAGCTTCAGGTATGGACAACGCCTTCCGGAAGGAAGCTCGGCGACGAAGTCTCGAAGCCGAAACCAGCGGACAGTCATGGCCCTCGACGAGGACTTGGTCTGCGAGCGCAGATGCCAGCACTTCGAGGCCAACGAGCTCCTCTTCGGTCGCCTCGGCATGGGGGAGCGAGCACGATCTTCCCCCGAGTGTTCATCGCGGCGTGCACCCATGCGCCAGCGAGATCGGCGGGGGCTCAGCGAGACGTGGACGTCGTAAAACGCCGTCGTTGGCCGGGCCTCGCCGATGCTGGTCCGCGGCGTTTGTGTTGACCATGGCGAGGTCGAGGGCCTCCCCGATCGGTCGCCACGATGGTCGGCACCGCGTCGGTCGCGGGTTCTGAGCTCTTCCGTGGCTCGCTCATAAACATTGTTCTGGAGACAACGACAGCCACACCAAAACACATATTGCTATTATAACAAATATAACGCTACGGTCCGGGTGTGGTTTGGTTCAGCAAATACCTCTGGGTGGCATCGGTTGGAGTGGGCATGGGACTCGGCGGCTGTGGTGACGATGCGGCGCCAGCGGACAGCGAGGACGGCACGGGCTCGACCGGGGCCAGCAGCACCGACGCGTCGAGTACAGGTGTCGACGGCACGGGTGCGGACACCACGGGTGCCGACACCACGGTGACCGGGTCCACGACCGACGACACGAGTGATCCGATACAGGTGAGCGTGTTGCTCCTCGGCGATCTGGAGGTGCAAGGAACTGCTGAGCTGTTTTGGATCGACTACACCGATGGCGTGGTCTCCCCACCGATCAGACTCAGCGAGCCCGCGGGTACGAGCGTCCTGAACTGGTCGTTGTCGAGCTCTCAGACCCGCGTCTTCTATGGGCGCGTCAATCCGGCGCAACCCGGAGACGAGTATGGCTACGTACCGATCGTCGACGGACAGCCGGGCTCCTCGGTCCCCGTGAACACAGCCCCCGAGCTGCAAGACGAGACCGTCAGTGGTCCCGAGCTGACGGCGGATGAGACGAGCCTGGTGTTCAATGTGCGGGGCACGGCGCAGGTGGGCTATGAGCAGCTGTGGAGCGCCGCGATCGATGATCAGGCCGTAGCCGCGCCGGATCTGCTCATCGAGACACCGCAGGGGACGCCCACCTTGGGGACCTCACTCGCGCTCGACAGCAACGGCAACCAGGTGGCGTTCCTGCGGACGCAGTCCGGCGGCCCGACCGATGTGTGGACCGCGGACATCAGCACTCCCGGACCGCACATCGGCACTGCGCTGACCGTCCACACCGAGCCGTGGCAAGGAATCCCGATCACGCCACGGTTCGCCTCGGGGGATGCACTCCTGTACTTCTTCGCCGAGAGCGATATCGAAGATGTGAACGAGCTGTTCATGGTGGATCTCAGCGGTGCCGCGCCCGGCAGCCCGGTCAAGGTGCACGCACCGCTGGTGGCGGGCCAAACGACGACCACGCCGCGTCTGTCTCCCGACGGCACCCGTCTCGCCTATCTCGTGCGAGGGGTCGACACCGCCGATGCCGACGTCTGGGTCGTCGACTTCGTGGGTGGTCGCGCTTCGATGCCCACCCGATTGAGCACGCTGGGGGACCAGCAGGTGCAGGGCAACCTCGGGTGGTCTCGGGACGGGCGCTGGATCGTATATGCGGGGCACCACGACATGCCCGATGTCCAAGATCTGTACGCGGTGAACATGAGCGGAGCCCAGCCATCGGCACCGATGCTGGTCACCGCGCCGGGGCTGATGAACGACAACGTGGAAGTGTACCGGTTCGGCCCCAACAGCCAGTGGCTCTACATCGCGGCCGCAATCGACAGCACTACCCCGCAGCTCTACCGGGCCGATCTATCCGGTGACGTTCCCGGACCGCTCCAGCAGCTCAACGGTCCGCTCGTCGAGGGCGGCTACGTCCCGGGTTTCATGGCGGTCTCGAGCGATGGCGAGGCGATCACCTACTTGGCGTCCGCAGACGATGCGGGGGTCTTCGAGCTGTACCTGGTGGATCTCAGCGGGCCGCAGCCCGGCCCCGCCCTCAAGGTCAACGGGCCGCTCGGTGCCAACGAGGAGGTGGGAACGTGGGCGAGGTTCTCGGCCGATGACGATGCGATCCTCTACCAAACTCGAACCGGCGCCGAGGATCCGGAGCCCCTGTGGCTGGTCGAGCGCGATGCGCTGGAGGTGGCGGTACCGCTGGCCAGCAACGGGTACCAGATCAGCGTCGTCGGCCCCGCGACCTCACCGTAGCGACGCGCGTGGTCGATGCAGCGTCGCGGCCGCGGCCCAGTTGGAGGGTCGCGCCACATCGTCGAGAGGGTGGCGCGGTTGGTGAATACGGATCTTGGGCTCGTGGGGACGCGTAGAGGTGCCGGCGGCGAAAACGACCGTCATCGACAGAGGGAATTGTCGAGCGATCTCCAAGGGTGCATACCTGCCAGGCGTTCCGTACGCGATGTCACGGCTCGCGGCAAAGTCATGCGCATGCCCCCGAGCGTCATGGCCTCGTACTTGGATTCTTTTCAACGAATTTAAGTTCAGGCACCACCGACGAAGCGAATATAAGGCCCTCGATGCACATTGCTCGAGAAAACCAAACCGTGGACAAGGGCCCTCAATTGCTCAACGAGGAGCAAGCGCAGCGGATTCTCGTCGAGTGGACGAGCACCCACGACGAGTACGACAGGACGAAGACAGTCTGGGACGCCATAGAACACCAGGCACGGCAAAATCCGAGGCAAACGGCTATTGTCGATGGCGATACACAAGTCACTTACTCGCATCTCGTGAAGCGTGCCAATGCCGTTGCAGGCGAGCTCGCGGCTCGGGGCGTAGAACCCGGATCTCTGGTCGGCGTGTGCATGAGTCGCACGTGGGAACTCGTCGCGACGTTGGTTGGGGTGTTGCGGGCAGGGTGCGCCTACGTTCCGCTCGATCCGGAGTATCCACGGGAGCGACTGCGCTACATACTGGAACACGCTCGTGTCGCGTGCGCCATCGTCGACGACGACGCAAGGGCACGGCTTTGCGCCCAGGCGCCCGCCCGCATCAAGCTCGATGAAGTGGGGGACCAGACCGCCGATAGCGTGGCTCGACCATCGGCGACCGACCTCGCGTACGTCATCTACACGTCTGGCTCCACCGGTCAGCCGAAGGGCGTCGCCGTGGAGCACCGAAGCGTCGTCGCGATGGTCCGCTCGATGCGGCGGTTGCTCGACGACGAGGAACTCGCGGGAGTGCTCGCAGCCACATCCATTTGTTTCGACATCTCCGTCATGGAGATCTTTGGGACCCTCTCGCTGGGCGGAATGGTGGTGCTGGCCGACAGCGTGTTGGAGCTGCGGGAGCTGTCGTCAGCGCGCCGCATCAAGACCTGCATCTGTGTACCGTCGGCGATTCAGGCCGCGCTCACAGCGGGCGGGCTGCCCGACGGCATCCGGTGTCTCGTTCTCGGCGCCGAAGTCCTCAGACGTTCGCTCGTGGACGCGCTCCATGCCTTGGAGCCCAGACCGCGTGTGGTCAACGCGTACGGGCCGACCGAAGCCACCGTCTATGCGACAGCGACCGACGTCCCGCTGGATGTAGAGCGCGTCACGATAGGCAAGCCCGTGCCGAACGCTCGAGCGTACATCCTCGACGAAGCCATGCATCCGGTTGCCGTTGGGGAGCCAGGACAGCTTCACCTGGCCGGTGATCAGCTGGCGCGCGGCTACCTCCACGACGAGGAGCTCACCAGGCAGCGCTTCATCGAGATGGACTCGGGCGGGCTGATCGCCGAGGAGCGTCTCTACAAGACTGGTGACATGTGTCGTTGGACGGAAGTCGGCGAGATCGAGTTTCTCGGCCGAACCGACCAACAGGTCAAGCTCCGGGGTTTTCGGATCGAGCTCGAGGAGATCGAGTCGGCGATGGAGTCGATGGCGAATGTCGACGGAGCAGCTGCGGCCGTCGTTGGCGAGGAGCAACCGATGCTCGTAGGGTATCTGGTCAGTCGTGACGACGCCGTGACGAGCGCAGCGGTGCGCGAGTACCTGGCACAGCGGCTGCCCCAGTACATGGTGCCTCAGATCGTGGTGCATCTCGACGCGTTGCCCCGACTACCGAACGGCAAGCTCGACCGTAAGCAACTCTCTCGACTGGAGGCACCTCCTCCTCGGGGGCCAGGGTCTGCAGCGAGCCACACCTGCGACACAGGGGGCCTCACCGGTCGTCTCGCGGCACTTCCGAGCGAGCAGCGACGTGCCGCTATGGTACCGATCGTTCGAGGTGAAGTTGCATCGATTCTCCGTACGTCGAATGCCGATGACCTCCCGCTCGACCGCTCGCTACAACAGCTGGGCATCGACTCGTTGACCGCGTTGGAGTTGGGCGCTCGGATTGCTGCGGTCACGGGCCGAGAGCTGCCGGCCGATGTGGCGATCGGACCATTGAGTCTCGCGGCATTGGTCGACCATGTCCTCGCCTCGTTTGGGCCTCCGACGCCAGGGATGTCGGCGGGCGGGTCACCACGTCCGCTCTCGGACACGCTTACCGCGTTTCAGGCTCAGATCGGCGGCTGCCACCCTCCGTTTTTTGCTGCCAAGGCGGCGGCCTGGTCGGTCACCGACAAGGGGATCCTGGTCCAGAGGCTCAAGCGCCTGTGCCCGCCGGGCCAAGATCCCTACGGCAAGCTCGTGCGGACCGGGAGCGGGCATCGAGGCGTGGTCGCCGATGCCCGCACCAACGAAGAGCGCGAGTCCATCATCTGGACCACGAACCTATACCTTGGCCTCAACCGCGACCCGGACATCATCAAGGAAGCCGGAGACGCTCTCGAGCGGTTCGGAACCGGGATGGGAACCTCCGCGGCCGCATCCGGCGTCACCGATCTCCATCTCGAGTTCGAAAGAGCGTTCGCCGAGCTGGTGGGCAAGCCTGCCGCCTGCCTCTTCCCGACCGGATACACCGCAAATCTCGGAGCGATCGCAGGCCTTCTCGGCGACAACGATGTCATCGTGATGGACAAACTCTGTCACGCTTCCATTGTGGACGGCGCACGTCTTTGCGGCGCGAAGATCAGGACGTTTCAACACAACAGCCCCTCCGACCTAGAATCGGTTCTACGGACGGAGACATCGCCGTACCGCACCGTCCTCGTCGTCCTCGAGGGCGTCTACAGTATGGGTGAAGGCGCCGCACCGATCGAGTCGATCGTGCAGGTCGCCAAGAAGTATGACGCGCTCGTCTTGGTGGACGAAGCACACTCTTTCGGCTTCTACGGGCCCCGGGGCGGAGGGCTGTGCGCAGAGCGAGGAGTTACTGGCCGAGTCGACTTCATCATGACCACACTCAGCAAGGCGCTGGGAAGCATTGGGGGCGTCGTCGCTGGCGGGGAGGAGCACATCGCCTTGATGAAGTCATCTGCCCGAGCCTATATCTTCCAGGCATCGACCAGTCCTGCAGACATCGCGGCCGCGCTGGCCGCGTTGCGCCGGCTCAGCACGGATGAAGCGCTGCGGGAACGTCTATGGGAGAACACTCGGTACATGCGGAAGCGCTTCTGCGAGGCCGGCTATGACCTCGGGACGGGAGACGGCCCCATCGTCACCCCGCACTTTCGCGACAAGGACAAGCTCTTCGCGCTCGTGGAGGGCCTGTATGCGCGCGGAGTGCATACGACGCCTGTCACGTATCCGATCGTCGAGCGGGGACGGGGTCGGCTCAGGTTCATTTGCTCAGCTGCGCATACACGACAGGAGATTGACCGCACCCTCGAGGCCCTGATCGAGGCAGAGCGCGAGGTCGAGGCCATGCGGGCCGTCGAGGTCGAGGCGAGCGAAGTCGCCGTGGGACGAGCCGAGGTGAACGAGTGGGCAGATGCCTTTGCGGCCTACGTGAAGGAGGCACAAGCTGGACTCTCGGGGCCGGTTCCCAGTCTCACCGTGTCGATCGGGCTTCCAGATGGTGGAGAGCCGATTGAGATCGTGGTCAATGAGCCTGGGATCGAGCTTGGCGACCCGTTGCCACGTTGCTCGCTACTGCTCGCAGACAGTCAGACCATCTCGAGCGTGTGCTCGTGCGACGTACAAGGCCTGCTTCACAGCGTGGTCAGGGGCACGTGCGTCTTGGAAGGCCAGGTCGAAGGCTTCATCTGGCTCATCGCGCGAATGGCAGCTTGGGAGAGCGACGCCATCGTCTAGAGACGTTGGCGTCGCCCATCCACTCC
>JAHZJA010000805.1 GCA_022601155.1 Deltaproteobacteria bacterium
CCGACGATGCGATCGCGGTGCTCGAGCGTGCACTGGCGATCCGCTCCAAGCCCGGCGCCGACCCGGTCATGGTGGCGAAGACTCGGTTTGCGCTGGCGCGTGCGTTGGCCGCGTCCACTACCGCCCACGATGAGCCTCGGGCCGCGAGGTTGGCGGCCCAAGCCCACGCGGCGTTCGCCGAGGATGGGCGACGCTCGGTCGCGGATGCGGCACGGGTGCTGGCGTGGCAGCAGCGGTGAGTCCCCGTCACGCGCCACCCCCTGGCCCATCAACGACGAAGGCCCGCCGTCATCTCGATGATGATCGGCGAGCCTCGGCGACGCGCGAGCGCGTGGATCTCGTTCAGCCTTCGACCACCGACTTGATGGCGTCGTTGAGTCCGGCCCAGTCCTCGGGCCCGACGGCGGAGTACTTCACGGTGTTGCGACCGTCGGCGAACATCACGGTGCGGCTGGCGGTGATGTTGTAGTACTCGTCCCAGGCGCGGTTCTTGCCCTCGTCGTTGGCGGCGGGCACGACCACGGGCATGGAGATCGCCAGCTTGGTGCGAAGCTCCTTGGCCTTGGCCTGGGTCGAGGCGACATCGGCCGGGGTGACGCCCTTGCCGTCGACGATATCGGTGACGACGGCGAACACCTTGACCTTGTCCTCGCCATACTTCTTGGCGATGGCGTCGAGGTCTTTGAGGTCCTCGTGGAAGCTGGCGTCGTCGAGGCTACCCACGGCCATCAGCTTGGGGCTGGCACCGAATCGACACACCTGGCAGTACTCCTCGCCCGAGTCGCAATTGACGATGTCGAAGGCGGTGAGCTTGCCGTCTTGTCCCAGGCCGCTGCTGGCGAGCACGCGACCGGCGAGCTTGGCCTGCCACGGATCGACGGGCTTTTTGGCCTCGGGCTTGGCCGCCTCGGCTTTGGCCGCCTCCGCGGGCTTGGTCGCGTCGGTCTGGGGCTTGGAGGCGGTCTTGGTCGGCGCGTCCTTGGTACCGCTGTCACAGGCGGGAACGACGAGCAGAGTGGCGAGTAGAAGAGAGGTGCGGGACATCGGGATCCTCCGAAGGCGCGCGCTAACAGGCGCCGTCGGGCAGCATGGCGGGTTTTGGCTCCGGGCGCCACCCGAGATGGGTTTTGCCGCTATCATCCGCGCACCATGCCGACCTCAAGACGGCAGTTCCTGGCGGTGTCCGGTGCCGGCGTTCCCGTGTGGCTGTTGGGCAACGGTGTCGCTGCGGCGCCCATTGCTGGCTCGCGCCGTCCCGCGCCCGTTTCCCCGCCCTCCTACGACGACCAGGCCGCGGCGACACTGGCGTTGAGTCCGGTCGCCAGTGACGCCGCCATTGCCCGACGAGCGGTCGAAGTCGCGACGAAAGCCGGCGCCACATACGCCGACGCGCGACTGGTGCTGAGTCGCCGTGAGACGGTCCGCGTTCGCGATGACCGCGCCCGGCCCGTCTCGCTCCGCGAGCGCTATGGCCTGGGCATCCGCGCGGTGGCGGATGGTGGCTGGGGCTTCGTTGCGATCCAGACGTTGAGCGATCGGGCAGTCACCGAAGCGGCGACGCGTGCGGTGGCCATCGCTCGCGACAACGGCAAGCTTCGCGCTTCGCTCGGGCAGCCTCCGGTGGAGTTGGTGCCGGCCCCCGCGGCCAAGGGCAAGTGGGTCACCCCCCACGAGATCCATCCGCTCGACGTGGCTCCGGTCGACAAAGCCACCATGCTGCGGGAGATCACCGCCGCCATCGCCAAGGTGCCGGGAGTGAGCTTCGCCGAGGCATCGATGTCGGCCGTGGCCGAAGACAAGCTGTTGGTGACCAGCGACGGGACCGAGGTCCACCAGATTCTGCTGCGGGTCGATCCGTCCGTGTCGGCGACGGCCGTCGATCGTCGCCGCGGCGGGTTTGCGACGCGGCGCCAGGAGGCGCCCGCGATGCTTGCGGGGTGGGAGTACCTGCGCGACCTGGGTCTGCGCGACGAGGGCACGCGGATCGGTGAGCAAGCGGTGCAAAAGCTCCATGCCGCGAGCGTCGAGCCTGGCCGCAAGACGGTGGTGCTGGCGCCCAGCAACTTGTGGCTGACGATCCACGAGAGCATCGGTCACCCCACCGAGCTCGACCGAGCGATGGGGCTCGAGGCCGATTTCGCGGGGACGAGCTTCATCAAGCCCGACGATGCGGGCAAGCTCCGCATCGGAGCCGACATCGTCAACCTGGTCGCCGATCGAACGCAGCCCGGTGGGCTGGCCACGGTGGCGTGGGACGACGAAGGCGTCGCGGCGCAGCGCTGGGACATCGTGCGCGACGGCATGCTCGCGGGGTGGCAGACCACCCGTGACCAGGCCAAGTGGATCGGGGAGACGAGCAGCCGGGGCTGCTGCTACGGCCAAGGACACGACGGGGTCCCGTTCCAGCGCATGCCCAACGTCAGCCTCCAGCCGGGGCCCGAGGGCTACACCACCGAGGATCTCATCAACGCCACCGAGGACGGAATCTACGTCACGGGGCGAGGCAGCTGGTCCATCGACCAGCAGCGCTACAACTTCCAGTTCTCTGGGCAGACGTTCTGGGAGATCAAGCGAGGCCGACTCGTTCGGCCGCTGCGCGACGTGGCCTACCAAGCCAACACCGTGGACTTCTGGAACTCGTGCGACATGATCGGCGGCGAGGGCACCTACCGTCTGGGGGGCACCTTCAGCGACGGCAAGGGCCAGCCCAGCCAGTCCAATGCGTGCAGCCACGGGTGCCCGCCCGCGCGATTCGTGGCCAACGTCATCAACACCGGAGGCAAGGACCAGTGAGCCTGTCGCGATCCAAAGCCAAGCGCCTGGTCGACGATGTCCTGGCCGAGGCCAGCTTCGGCGACCTTCGGGTCCACATCACCTCGAGCGAGCGTGGCCACCTGCGCTACGGCGCGGGGCGGCCGACCACCTCGGGAGATGTGGACGGGGTCTCGGTGGCCGTCACCGCGAGCAAGGACGGCCGCACGGCCACGGTGACGGGCAGCCGCACCGACAAGCCGGCCATCGCCGAGCTGGTCCGCCGCGCCGAGGGACTGTCGGCCCTGTCGCCCGAAGATCCCGAGTACATGCCGCCACTGGGCGCGAGCAAGCTGCCGCGAGTCTCGGCCGAGGACAAGGCGGTGGCCGGGCTGTCGTCGGCCAAGCGTGCCGAGCTCGTGGGGCGGGCGATCGGTCGGGCCGAAGGCGATGGCGTGTCGGCGGCCGGCATCCTGGAGCACCAACGCCGGACCACCGTGGTGGCCACGCGCGCGGGCTTGTTCGCACACCACACCAAGACCCAGGTGAGCCTTTCGAGCACCTGCCGCACACCCGACGGCACGGGCAGCGCCCGGTCGGGGTTCGTGTCGCACGCGCTGGCGGGGCTGGTACCCGAGCGGTTGGTCAAGGACGCGGCCGATCGAGCCAAGCTGTCGCAGCTACCCATCGGCCGCAAGCCGGGTCGGTACACGGTGATCTTGGCCCCGCAGGCGGTTGCCGACCTGCTGCAGTACTTGGTCGGCGCTCTGTCGTCGCGCCGCGCCGAGGAGGGGCGGAGCGCGTTCTCCCGCATGGGGGGAGGCACCCAGATCGGCGAGAAGCTGTTCGACCCGCGCATCGAGCTGTGGAGCGATCCAGCCGACAAGGCCAACCCCGCCGATCCCTTCGATGGCCAGGGTCGGCCACAGTCGCGGGTCACGTGG
The DNA here is from genome assembly GCA_022601155.1 of Deltaproteobacteria bacterium. Lineage (GTDB taxonomy): Bacteria > Myxococcota_A > Polyangia > Nannocystales > Nannocystaceae > Paraliomyxa. The sequence goes on from JAHZJA010000805.1 coordinate 3,696, forward strand.
ATCAAGGGCGGCGTGCTCGAGGCCCTCCACACCAGCCGCTACTGGGCCGCCAACAAGGGCATCGAAGACCGGCCCCAGCCTTCGTCGTTGCACATGGCGGGTGGGGCTGACGACCTCGACGCCCTGGTGGCAGGCGCGGACAAGGCCGTGCTCATCTCTCGGCTCTGGTACATCCGCATGCTCGACCCGCAGCAGCTGCTGGTCACCGGTCTCACCCGCGACGGAACGTTCTGGGTCGAGGGGGGCAAGATCGTCCAGCCGGTGCGCAACTTCAGGTTCAATGACAGCCCGTTGAATCTGCTGCGCAAGGTCGTCGCCCTGGGTCAGCCACAGCGGGCCGGCCTGTCGACGGGTCGGGTGACCGTGGTCCCGCCGCTGGTGGTGTCCGACTTCAACCTGGCCAGCGTCAGCGACGCGGTCTGACCGCTCGCGGGGGCGCTCAGACCTCCAGCGGGGCCGCAAAGGGTGCCATGGGCCACGCCGTCTGGCGCAGGTACGGCAGGTTGCGTTGTACCCGGCCGCGCTGATCGGGGCTGGTGATCCCGCGGCCCTCTTGCCACTTTTGCATCCCGGCCTCGAAGTCGCTGGCGAGCGCGGACCAGGAGTCGAAGTGCTCGCGCAGGGTATCGGCCATGGGGCACACCGCGTGCCAGCACTCGTCCTCACCGATGTAGCCCGCCGCGGTGCCGATCCGCAGCAGGTCGATCGCACGCACGTGGTCCCACGCGAGGCTGCCGGTTCGGCCGTGCTGGAGGCCGCGAATCGTCTCCCACAGCCCCGCCGGGTCGGTGACCCCGTACCAGTTGCGCAGTGAGTCGCGCGCCCGCGCTCGATCCCACTGCCCGCAGTCTTCTCCACCGGTCCAGATGCTGTAGGCGGCGTGGGCCCACTGGTCGGCGCCGATGGGCTCTGGTGGGCCGAAGCGCGAGCGAATCACGGCCACGACCACCCCGCCGAGCACCATGGTGACCAAGACGACGGGGACGATGACGGCCAGGTTCGGCGCACCATCGGCGCCCACGAAGATCCCGAGCAGCAGCGACATGCTGGGCAGAGTGGACGGCGGCCGGATGTGACGGCCGCCGCCGAGATCGGGCTCAGGGCGTCCGAAGGGCGGGGAATTGCTGGCCTTCGATGGCCAGATACAGCCACGCGGTCGAGGCGAGCCAGGGCTCTCGGTTCGACCAGCTGAGGAAGCCGACGAACGACGGGTCGAGGCCAGCCCAGGCCCGGCCACCCTTGTAGGCCGACTCGATGAACTCTCGAACGACCAGCTCGGAGTGCGGACCGCCCGAGGCGGCGTACTGCCCCACGCCCCACTCGCCATTGACCGTCCACGGACCGGTCATGTCGCCCATGCCCATGACCTCGCCGTCGAACGAGCGCGTCGCGAACAAGGCCGCTGCGGTGCCTCCCGAGGCCATGGCCCGGGACTCGTCACCGAGGGAGCGCCACAGCAGCGTGCCGAGGTTGGCGGTCACGTCGAGTGCGGCGTGGTGGTGGTTGGGTCCGATGAGCAGTCGTTGGTCCTGCACGTCCCATCGGGTCTCGAGGTCGGCGATGATGGCAGGCGACAGTGTGCGCCACCCCGGCACGGTGTCCCCGGCTCGCACTGCGTGCGCCAGAAACAGCCACGCGTCGATGGTCCCCTCGGTGCTGGCCCCGAAGACGCCGGGGCCTCCGGCCGCTGCGTTTTCTCCCGCCGCGGCCACCGTCCACGCGATGAGCCCGTCGATCGCCGCGTCGTAGGGGCTGGGCTCACTGCCGTGGAGGACACGGCGTGCCTCGACCAGGGCCAACCCGGCCCAGGCCTGGTCTCCGATCCACTGCGAGCACAGCTCGTCGTCGAGCACGATGTCGTTGCAGCCCATGTCCAGCGGCCACGCGCACAGGCGGCCGTCCTTGCGCGACAGTGCGGCCACGCCCTCGGCCAGCGCCGCGGTCTGGGTCAGGAGATCGGCATCCCCGGTCGCCTCGGCCCCGTGCGCGAGCACGACCAACGCCAGTGCGTTGGGGTAAAGAGCGCGGTAGGGCGTGAAGTCGGGGTCGTACGCGTTGGCCAGCAGGGGACCGCAGGTGCGGCCGACCTGTGCGGCGAGATCGGCCTCGATCTCGCGCAGCACGGCGGGGCGGTACACGACGGGCGCCGACTCGACGGGGTCGACCCGGTGCTCGTCGAGGTGAAAGGCCTGGATGTCGCCCAGGCCGATCGAAGCCACTTTGTCGGACTCGGGACAGGCGCTCCACAGC
>JAHZJA010000806.1 GCA_022601155.1 Deltaproteobacteria bacterium
CACTGCCTGGGCGCCGGTGACGTCCTCGGTGACGGTGACCGGTGTCTGGTCGACGATGACGGCGGAACCGAACATCAGCAGGATACAGGGGGCCAATATCACTTTTTTCATCGATCCGTCCTTTGGAACTCGAATGATGTGGGAAGGCGTCCGAGAGGATGCGGCAGCCTCAGAGTGTCTACTCTAACAGGCGACCATCGGAGCCGAAAGGATGTGATCGCACGGCAAGGGTCCACGATGTGTCGATGATATGGTTTTGCGAATTCGATGGTGTTCCGACATACCAAGTCGTCGGCTCGAGGTTCCAGATCGATACGTATGATTCGTTGGGTCGAGCCCCTTTTTCACGGTTGGGTTCATCGGGGCGAGCAATCGACGGTGGGCCGGGCGAGTCCGCGGGGATCCGAACGAACCTGCGCCCATGCAGCGGGACTCGGACGCCAGGAGCCGGGCTACGGGTCATGAAACCACGGACAACGCGTTGCAAATGCGCGGCGCCGGGGGTGCAAAGGGGGCAGGAGTGGTGGTCGTTGGTGTGTTGACGGGCATGCTGGACACGAGCGCGAGCGATCGGAGTCGGGCAGCGCGCGCGGCGATCGGGAGGACACCGAGGTCGGGAGTCGTTGAGGGGCCGTCGAAGCAGGATCCTCCGCGGCCTGGCTATCGAATGCCGCATGTGACATCGAAAGAGCTGCGCGCTTCGATGTACGAGTCCAACTCGTGGAGGTGCGGTCACTCGCGGCGGGTCGACCTCCAGCATATGTCGGTCACGGAGTTGGATTTCGCAGCGGTCGCGGCGACCCGGCCCCACCCCGCGAAGAAGTTGGTGATCCAGGAGCGACTCCCGGACTGGCCGCGTTCGACAGAGATTCTCGCGCCGAGAGGCACAACTCGATAGAGCGCTACCCAGGAGGAGCGACGTCACATCGTGGTGCAGTGCCGACGGCTGGAGGACGTCCACGTGGGATCCACGAGCGGCGGCAAGGGGGCGGGATCCAGCGGCGGAGAAGCGGCGAGGACGGTTCGCCACCGCAATCGGTCGACCTGGAGCCGAGCAACGCGCACCGCGGCGCGATGTTCTGCGAGTGGCATTGGCGGTCGTGCCGGCAGCCGTGGGGCGCGGGGTGGCCCTGCCGCGATTGGCAATGGAGACGCCGCCCTCGGTAGCCCTGAACGAGTTCCAGGAAGCGTCGGCGTGGGGCCGCAACGGAGGCGACTTCGAGCGCGTCGAGGAGGTTGGCTTCGTCGCGGCCGTGCGGCATGCGGTGCGCGTCGAGCCGAAGCTTGGCGGGCGTCAACCGCGGCAAGCCAGGCGGCCATCGCTTGGCGGCCTGACGCTCAGTACAGCTCGAGGGGACGGCAGTTCATTCCGATCGAGTGCATGAACTCGTCGGAGTAGCCTCGCGCGATGGTGGCGACGTGCCCAAGGGGGCAGTCCTCGGTGAAGTCGGTCGGGCCGTCGGGGCCTCCACTTTCGGGGGAGTCCTCCGGGGGATCGAAGATGAGGGCCAGGGCGCCGGTCTTCGGGTCGTTGTCGACCCTCACCGGAGCACAGCGCAGGAAGAACTCTTCGAGATAGGTGTTGGAGCGAACGCCGTAGCCGACGATGGCCTCACCCGTGCCGCACTGGAGGAAGAACTCGGATCCCCCTAGACCGCCGTGGGGATCGAGCGATTGAGCGAGTGTGGTGGCCACTTCGAGCGAGCCGGGCCCGGAGCTCACCAGATGAACGTCGCCGCACTGAAACTGCAGCTGATCGACGAGCGCCCCGGAGCGGCCGCTCACACCAATGAGCAGCTGATCCTCGAGACACGTGTCCTGGAAGAAGTCCCCACCCGAGGCGCCCCGAATCGGGATTGGGACGAAGATGTCCGGATTCAGTCCTATGTCCGTGGGGCCGGTACGGCAGTCGCTCATACAGCCATCGAGCTCGTCGAGGTTGCCATCGTCACATTGCTCACCAAGGTCCAGGTCCGGCACTCCGTCACCACAGATCGCCGTACCTCCGTCTGCAGTGCCGGCACCGTCAGATCCACCATCGTCGGGATCACCGCCGCCGGATCCACCATCATCGCCGCTACTGTCGCCATCGCCAGTGTCTCCGTCGTCGGAGCTCTCGCTCCCGGATGGGTTCAACGGGTCGAGGGGAACGGGATCTTCGCCGGAGGTCTGGCATGCGCCGAGTGCAATCCCCAGCGTGAGCAGCAAGCCGTTGCGTTGGACGATGCTGACCGTGTTCATCCTGATTCTCCCTGACTTCCGTGCGGCTCAGTCGAAGCCGAGTCGCCATGACAACCGTCGATGCGCGAGCGTCTCGACGATGTTCCGCGCTGGTTGCCAGGCTCGACGTCGCTGCGCGAAGGGCGTGCGGGCCCACAGGGGTTGCGAATGACCCGGTGATGTATTCGCCGAGTGGAAAAAAGTGTCGAAACGCCGAATTTCCGGCTCGAGGAGGCGCGACACCGCCTCCGCTGTCATCCCGTGAGGGCGAGTCCCACGGCGTCAGAGCTGTACAGAGTGACGTACAGGCCTGCCCTATGAGTCCGTCTGCGTACGCGACCCGATGCTCGCCTGCGCGCCCGCCGACGCGTTCCCGGGACCAGGGCATCGCCGGCCGCACCCGTACCGCGATCGGACCGGCTCGACCTCGTGTGTTTCGGGGCTTCGCCCGCACGGCCCTGGCCGAGGTACCGCGGCTGCTCGAGCCGCGTGCTATCGGCATCTGGGTTCGGCTTGCCCAACGCGGCGGCTGCGTAGACGACTGTTGGGAGTGGGGGGCGCAGTTGGCGCGATGCGACCCGGTCATCGAGACCGATGGTTCGACGGTCGAGCGTTGCGTCCTCGGCGGGCGGAGCGGGTGCCGATGCTGCGTTTTCGCGCAGTGGGTCGCAGACCCCGGTATCTACTGGATTGACGATTTCTCCGCCCGAAGCGAATACCTCGGACCGGGGGTTGCAACTGGTTGGTCAGTAGCCCCGAGACAGCTCGAGTTCCGCCGATGCGTACAACCCCCGCTCTGGTTTTCCTGGCAATGACCTTGCCATCTGCAGCGACGGCGGCTGACGTGCCGACCCGGCGGATCATGCAAGACGTGCCGTGGGCGCTCGCACTCGATGATGCGCTGTCCAAGTCGATCGTCGAGCAGCGGTACGGTCCACCGGCGGGCGCCCGCTGGCGCGACCTACCGCCGCGGTGGGACGGCGACCGCCTGGTCACCCGCGACAGCTTCGATGCGCAGGCCCTCGCTGAGCTCGGCCTGCCCCCTCTGCACGCGGAAGCCTACGAGCCCAGTCCCGCGGTCGTATACGTCGCGATGGACGGCATCACGCTGCAGCCCGAGTGCAGCAACGGAGACTCCTCGAACTCGGCGCTGAGGTGCACGCCCCTGGTCGATCAGGAAACATCGTTCCCCGCCTTTCAAGACGGAGCCGAGGCCGAGTACCAACAGCTGCAGTCGTACTTCGAGCCGTTCGACGTCGTGTTCACCACCGAGCCGCCGCCCGAGTACCAGCCGTACTTGCTGGCCGTCGTCGGCGGCTCATCGATCCGGGACATCGTCGACCTTTGTGGGCGCGCAACCCTCTCGTGCGATGGCTTGCTCCGCAACCTCGTCTCCGTCAACTTCCCCGAGTCCTGCGAGAACATGGCGAATACCATCGCCCATGAGATCGGCCATAACTTCGGCTTGGAGCACACCGACTACCCCGTCGATATGCTCTACCCGTACATCAACGGTGGTTGGAAGACCTTCGTCAGCGGCTGCCTGGACATCAGCCACGCGACGGGTAGCGGTATCACCGCGTGTGGCTACATCCATGAATTGCACTGCCCCGAGGGTGGCGGCGAGCAGCAGAACACCTATGAAGAGCTGATGGGGGTGGTGGGCCCACGCGTCCCCGACGTGGTGGCGCCGCAGGTCATCTCGACCTTTCCGCCCGATGGCGCACAAATGACCACCGATGACGCGTTCACCATCACCGCGCACATCGAGGACGACTCGCGCACGGTCGGCGTGCGGTGGACATGGCTGAAGGGGATGCCCGAGGGACTCGACAGCTTTACCCGCTGCACCAACCACGTGTGCGACGAGGACTTCAACCCAGGGGTGAGCTTCGTGCCTGGCGATCTCGCGTGGGACTTCATCGGCTTCTCCCAGCCGCCGGTGGGGGAGTACGAGTTCCTGGTCGAGGTCATCGATGCTTACGGCAACCTCGACGCACGTTTGTTGTCGTTCGAGGTCGTCGAGGACGACGGGACCGACAGCGGCGAGAGCGGAGTGGATGATGGCGCGGTCGATGACGGGACCGGGATCGGGACCGGGACCGGGACCGGAGGCAATACCGACGGCCCGGGCGGTACGGCGACCAACGATACCGGCGAGGAGGGGGACACCACGGCCGGTGACGCTGGGCAGGATGGAGGCTCCACCGATACTGCCGGCTGCGGCTGCCGTTCGGAACAATCTCCCTCGACGTGGACGCTCGGGCTGGGCCTGATGATGCTCGGCCTCGCCCGTCCACGTCGTCGGACCCAGCCGTTTCGGTAGCGCGGCGATGGCCTGACACAACGGCGGGGGCCGCTGAGGGCCGAGGAGATCGTGCGCCTGTGGGGGCCGGTGCGCCCGTGATGGTTGGACGATCCAGGGGCACCCACGACGAATGCCCGCACGTGAGGCGGTTGGCTCCGGGTCATGCGGTCTGCAGGATTCGCGTCGCACATGCAGGCCACGACGAGCGGCTGGAGCAGATGGCCGCCCATGCCGGGGAGCGCTGGGGGAGGGGATACCTCGGCGGGGCAGCCCATGGCGGCTTCCGAGGGCCGTCAGAACACCCGGGCTTGCTCGAGCCATTGGACGCGCGCATCGAGAGAGAGGGAGGCGACGGCAGCTGCGGGGGAGCATGCACTGGCTATGAGGCATGCTGCGACGACGCACAGTGTGAGGGATACTGTTTGAATCCCTGTAGCGGTGACGATGATTGCCCACAGCCGTCCATGGCCGCATGTGCTCATCATGCCGAGCATGGCAGATTGGACTGGTGAGTCATGCATGCGCACTACGCCCAGTCGCACGGGCGGGCGGATGCTCTCGATCAGGGGAGAGGGTGGGACTCGAGCCACTGCTCCACTTCTTGGGCCTTGGATGCCGTGGGCTTTCCGAGCACGGCGAACTGCTGCAGGGCGTCTTTGGCCAGCTCGACGGCGCGCTCGCGGTCGCGGGCCGGATCCTCGATGGTCCACAACACGCGCGCGAGCAGGAAGTCGATAGCCCCCTGGTCGTGCGGTGCCAGCTCGAGTCTGGCCCGCTGGGCCTGGAGGTGCTCGGCGAGCTCGAGCGCCTCGGCGGGGCGGCCGAGATCCAACAGCACTTTCGCGAGCATGCTCTGCGCCAACAGGGTGTGGGGATGATCGGGGCCCAGGCTCTGGGGCAGCACCTCGAGGGCCGATCGCACCTCGGCCTCCGCCGCCACGAGTTCATCTTGCTCGTGCAAGATGCGGCTGAGGATGATCGTTGCGTACAAGACGGAGGGGTGATCGGCACTCAGGGTCTCGAGTAGGGAGGCCCGTGCGGCCAACACCTCCACTTTGGCTTCCTGCTCGTTGCCCAGCAGGGACAGTGTGAGCGCGAAGTCGACCCGGGGAAACGCTGCCCGAGGGTGGTTGGGCCCCAAGGTCTCGAAGAGCAGGGGGAGGGACGCTCGATACTCGCGCTCTGCCTCGTCGTATTTCCTGGCCAGCGCGAGGACGCCGGCCAGGTTGCTTCGGAGCCGCGCGAACTCGGGGTGCCTGGGACCGAAGGCGCCCTCGACGATCGACAAAGCGGTGCGGTAGTGGGCCTCAGCCTCTTCGAGGCGAGTTTGCTTGGTCATGGCGACGGCGAGGTTGGCCCACGGCGCGGCGAGATCGGGGTGCTCACGACCGAGGCGGGCCTCATCATCTTCGAGCGTGACCCGCAGCAGGGCCTCGGCCTCCTTGGCCTGTCCCCGGTTGATCAACACGGCGGCAAGGCTGTTGCGTGCGTCGGAGACTTCGGAGTGCTCGGGGCCCAAGGCCTCGAGCCGCAGCGCCAGTACGGTGCGGAGGTCGGTCTCGGCCTCGGCGTCCTTGCCAAGACCCATCAGAGCCTCGGCGCGGGCGAATCGTGCCGCCCCTTCTTTCAGGGGCTCGCCGTGGGACAGGCCTTCCACCAGCGGCCAGTAGCGCAGGGCGTTCGCCGACTGATCGGTGGCACCGAGCACGTGCATGAGGGAGCGCCCGGCCTCGAACATCGCGCTGAGCTGCAGCGAGCGGGCGCCGAGGGACAGCGCGTGCTCGAATGCGGCTGTGGCGGCCTCGTACTCGCCGAGCTGGTTGAGCGTCTGCCCCTCCGCGAGCAACAGCTCGGTGCGAACCGGGCTGTACTCGATGCCCGCCAGCGTGGCCCTGACCCCCTCCAGCGTGGAACGAGAGGCCTCGGCGCGGCCAGCGATGAGCTGGCTCCGGGCCCGGGCCAAGTCGCGCTGTGCCACCTCGACGGCGGGGACGTCCTCCGCCCGAGGGGGCTCGACCTCGGCGAGCAGGGTCTGTGCATCTGCACAACGCGCCAGCGGTCGGAGCCCGGCGGTCAGCTTGTGGACGTTCGGGAGCGTCGTAGCGTCCGCGCTCGCGAGCGTGTCGACCACCGCCTCGAACTCGACCACCGCCCGTTCCAAGCAGGCCATGCGCAGGTCGAGCATCTTTGCCGACTGCTCGTGCCGGACAGCCGTCGCCTCGCAGGCCTCGGTATGCATCGCAGTCCAGTCGCGAGCGTAGGCATCGAGGTCTTCGCGGGTTCGCGTCCAGGCCTTGGCGGAGTACGCCTTGTCCAGCCCCAGCAGCGCCGACTCTACGTCTGCCCTCCGTGCCTCGCCCCACGCGCCCACGATTCGCGTGGTTGCGCCCGTGCAAACTTCGGGTCGTGCGTCCGAGGTGGCCCACAGCGCGGCGCCCAGCGAGAGTGCACCCAGGCCCCCGACTCCGAGCCACCACAGGCGCTGGGGGGGCTCGATGGCCAGTGCGGCGAGCAGCTCCTCCATCGAGGGCCAGCGGTCGTCAGGGGCTGGGGACAGCCCGCGTTGCACCGCATTGACGATCCTCCGGGGCACGGAGGGGGCGGAGGGCGGCCAAGCAGGCGGTCCCTGCCACTTGGCCAGGTATAGGTTGGGGACGTTGGTGTCCGCGAGCGGACGCGAGCGGGTCAGGCCTTCCCACAGTGCCATGCAAAAGCTGTACTGGTCGCTGCGGGCGTCGATCGTCGCGCCCTCGTGCTGCTCCGGCGACATGTATAGCGGGGTCCCCATGACCGCTCCCGTGCGGGTGAGCGACGAATGCAAGGCCGAGCCGGACTTGCTCTCGTCGACCTCGTCGACCTCATCGACCTCATCGACCTCATCGGTGGCGACCCGCGCGAGCCCGAAGTCGAGCACCTTCACGACCCCGGCGTCGCTGCGCATGATGTTGTCGGGCTTGAGATCGCGGTGGACGAGGCCGGCTGCGTGGGCGGCCGCGAGACCTCGGCCGGCCTGTGCGAAGGCGTCGAGTACCTCCCGCCAAGCCGGTTCGGCCGAGAACCAGGAGGCGAGGCTCTGCCCTCGGATGAACTCCATCGCCAAGAAGAGTCCGGCGTCGTCGGTCTCGGCCACCTCGTGGATGGTGACGACGTGGGGATGGGACAGGCGCGCGAGGGCCTGTGCCTCTCGTCGGAAGC
>JAHZJA010000807.1 GCA_022601155.1 Deltaproteobacteria bacterium
CACCGTGCTCGTGCTCGGAGAGAGTGGGACCGGCAAGGAGCTGGTGGCCCGCGCCATCCACAACACCTCGGGACGCAGCCGCAAGGCGTTCGTCCCGGTCAACTGCGGTGCAATCCCCGAGACGCTCATCGAGAGCGAGCTGTTCGGCCACGCCAAGGGGGCGTTTTCCGGCGCCACCCAGTCTCGCGAAGGACGGTTTGCGGTCGCCGACGGCGGCACCTTGTTCCTCGACGAGATCGGCGAGATGTCGCTGGCCGTACAGGTGAAGTTCTTGCGCGTGCTCCAAGAGCACGAATACGTCCCGGTGGGTGAGACACGGCCCCGCAAGTGCGATGTCCGGATCATCGCCGCCACCAACAAGAACCTCGAGGAGATGACCCACGCGGGCACCTTCCGCGAGGACCTGTTCTACCGGCTCAACCTCATCCCCATGCAGCTCCCTGCGCTGCGCGAGCGCAGCGACGACGTTCCGCGCCTGGCCCAGCACTTCCTGGGCCTGCTCGCCGAGCGCGGCAAGACCCAGCCCGCGATCTTGTCGACCGGAGCGCTGGACGCGATGACCCGCTACGACTGGCCGGGCAACGTGCGCGAGTTGCAAAACACAATCGAGCGGATGACGCTGCTCCACCAGGGGACGGGGCCGCTGGATGTGGGAGATCTTCCGCCCAAGATCCAACAAGCGGCGGGTCACACCGGTGCGGGGCTCCTCGAGCCCACCACGCCGATGCCGATGCCCGACTTCGTCAAGAAGATGTCGGTCGTACCCGCCCCCACCCCGGCGGCCACCGAGTCGGTTGCACGGCCCGAACCCGCCCCGGCTCCGGATCCAGAGCCCGCCTCCGGCTACTTTGCCCAGCCCGAGGACTTTCGCCTCCCACCGGACGGGATCGACCTTCGGGCCGCCGTTCAGGCGTTCGAGATGAGCATCATCGACCAGGCCCTGGAACGCACTGGAGGCAACAAGAACAAGGCTTCCATGCTGCTGGGGATGAACCGGACCACCCTGGTGGAGAAGCTACGCAAGCGGCAGCAGCGCTGAACCCCTCGGGCCGATGTGGGTTCTCCGGCCCCCGGGCCAACATGCGCTGCGTCTATCCGTCGGCAGGGGCTTGCGCCCGACCTGCCGACAGCGGCAAAACAGTGCCGGTATCACGGGGCGTGGCCAGCTCCGGGCCGAATGGAGCCGGTTCAAGTTGCTGACGCTCACTCGCAAGATCGGACAAAAGATCCTCATCGGACAGGGGATCGAGATTGTGGTTCGCGAGATTCGCGGTCGACAGGTTCGCCTCGGAATCACCGCGCCCGATGGGCTCCCGGTGTTCCGCGAAGAGCTGTACCAAGACCTCGCGGCTGCCAATCAACGCGCCCTATCCACACTCGACCGCGACCGCGCGGAAGCCCTCGCCGAGCCTACCTCGTGAGCGAGCTGCTCAACATCCAGATGCCTCTGGGTCTTCCGGGGGTCACCGACCTGGCTGGCTTCTCGCTCGAGCGTCGGGCGCAGGGGTCGGCGTACGCATGGCTGCGCTCGACCGATGCACCGGACATCGAGCTGTTGCTCGTCGATGTGATTCGCCAGGCCCCCGACTAGCCGTTGGCGCAAATCCGGCGAAGCCTGGGCTTCTTGCACTTGCCCGCCGAGGAGCCGCTGTGGATCTTGGCGCTGTGCACCGTGCCTGCCGCGCCGGGGCCCGCCACCGCCAACCTGCTGTCACCCATCGGGGTGGGCACGGTCAGCAACCGCGGAGCGCAGATCGTGCTGCACGACTCGCGCTGGAGCGACTCCACACCGCTGCCATCGTGACCTGACTGGGGCCGACGGCAGCCCGTGGCTACGGGAGCTCGAGCGGCTCGAGCACCCAGCCCGTACGCTCGGTGTGCAGCCACATCTGGGGGTGCGCGTCGAGCCACGCTGCGGCGGCCGGCATCGCCTCGGCCCCGAGCATGATCCGGCGACAGCCCGCCGCGGTGCGGGCCCGCGTCTCCACGACCAGGCGTGCACCCTCCTCCAAGCGACGCAACAGCCACGGCAGGCAGCGGCTCGGATCCTCCAGCCGTACCAGGTAGGCCGCGTCTGGGCTCATCTCCTCGAAGGGGCGCGTGGTCACCAGGTCCCACGTGTGGTCGTCGACGATCTCGTAGCCGTCGGCGAGGTGTTGCAGGAATTGCTCACCCACACCAACCCCTGACAGGTAGATGACGGTACCCATCGCCAGCGAAGAGACGTGCTGCGACAACGTGTCGCTCCCCCCCATCGTGGGCCGCTGAGCGAAGTCATCGTTCGCCAGCCGCGGCACGGTCGCCTGCCGAAAGGGGTCGAGCTCCGGCACGTCGGACGTCGGCGCACCCCGGCCCACCAACGCGAAGTCGATCGGCGCTTCGGGAGCGGCGGGCGGCGGCTCCAGCTCGCCCGCGACGGCACGCGAACCGGTGTCGTGGTCCGCGGAGGGGATGAGCGTGGGATCGACGATGGCTCCGCTCGCCGACCGCACCACCTCTTCGACCACCGCTCCGGCCACGCCCACGTCCCACCGGGTGGAGCGGCTGCCCGCGGTGGGCAACACGGAGGCGGGCGCATGCGGGACCTCGGGCGCCCGATCGGGCTCAAACGGCTCCAGAGGCGGTATATCGAGGGGTGTGCCGACTTCGTCGGGCGTGGCGCCCTCGCGAATCTTGCCTCGGATCACGACGCCTTCGGCCCCCGTCTCGGCCACGAGGTTCCACTCCGCGTAGCCCTCCACGTGGAACTCCACGACGCTGGCCACCGCGAGCTCGGCCTGTTGATCGGGCGCGAGAACGCGGGTGAGCGCGTCGGAGATCGAGGCCTCGGTGAGCGCGTCGCCCAAGACCAAGGCGCCTTGATCTCCGTGCAGGGTGGCCGGCTGCCCGGGCTCGATCGCAATCTCGGCGACCGCGTGACGCTGAGCCTCGTGCAACACCTGGGGCAGGGAAAGCACCGGAGGAGACCATAGCAAAAACGCCGGCTGACCCCACGCGGCCCAAAAAGCACCGGGCCCAGGGCCGGGCACATCCGACATGCCGAGCCCGAACCCGCGGTCCGATGGCGCCGCCCCCGGGGCGTGTACGCGACGAGCTGGTAGCGGGGCATCCAGCGATTGCGGTATCCCGCCAGGCGATTCGAGTCGATGATCGCACTGGTGGACCCGATCGCCTCCTTGCTCGACCTCCCACGCTGGGTGTTCGAGGTCGGCTTCTTCGCCTACGCGATCCTCGTCACGTTGTTGGTCGTATTGGAGCGGCGGCGGCCCACCACGACCCTCGCGCTGGTGCTAGCCCTCGTATTCCTGCCGATCGTGGGCCTCATCGTGTACCTGCTGTTCACCCGGCGCGTACGCAAGAGGATCCGCCGCAGGAAACGGCGGCCGATCAACCCGGTGGACGACACCGAGGATGTCGCCAACCTCGAGCAGCTCCCCGCCAACCTCGCTACATCCGCGCGTGGACTGGTCACCCTGGCCCTCAAGACCGCCGCTGCCCCTCTTCGGCGCGGGGAGTCGGTGGTGCTGCTTCCCACCGCCTCGTCGGCCTTCACGGCGTTCTCCGAGGCCATCGCGTCGGCAACGCGCACGATTCACTGCGAGTTCTACATCTGGCGCGACGACCCCACCGCGCGCCGAATCACCCACATGCTCACCGAGCGCGCACAGGCGGGGGTCACCGTGCGGGTGCTGTACGACCACCTGGGTAGCCTGGGCCTGCCCAACAGCCACTTCGAGGCGCTGCGGGCCGCAGGAGGCCACGTGGCCATCTTCGGGCGGCTGCGGCTGCCGATGCGCGTGGGCGGGCTTCGGTTCAACTTTCGCAACCACCGTAAGATCATGACCGTCGACGGCCGACGCGGGTTCTTGGGCGGGCTGAACATCGGAGACGAGTACCTCGACCCCAGCCGAGACGATCGGCGCTGGCGGGACCTCGCCGTCGACGTCAGCGGAGACGCCGTGGTCGGGCTCGAGGCGATCTTCCTCGAGGATTGGCTGGCGACGACCGGTGACGTGATCGGTCTCGAAGGCAAGCGCTCGGCGCTCGGCAAGCGCATCGACCCGCGCCGCCCCCTGCCTCGGGACCGACCGTGGCGGCGCGCACGGCACCAGGCCGCGCGGGCCAAGGTCGATGAGGCCAACCCGTTCGCCCCCCGTCTGGACCGCCCCGTCGCCTCCACCGGACCGCTGCTGCAGATCATTCCCAGCGGGCCCGACCGACCGCTGGTGTCGGTGATCTCGGCTCAGTTCTCTGCCGCCATCGCCAGCGCAAACCGCCGCGCGTGGCTCGCCACGCCCTACTTCGTGCCCGACGAGCCGCTGATGCTGATCCTGCGGACCGCCGCGCTGCGGGGTATCGACCTGCGGCTGTTGGTGCCCTCTCCCGAGCACATCGACTCGCGGATCACCAGCTGGGCGGGCTCGAGCTACTACGACGCGCTGCTGGCCTCGGGGGCGCGCATCTTCGAGTACCAGCGCGGGATGCTGCACTCGAAGTTCCTGATCGTCGACGACATCTGTGCGATCGGCTCCGCGAACATGGACGTGCGGAGCTTCCACATCAACTACGAGGTCACGGGGATGTTCTACGACGCCGACATCACCGCGGCGCTGGCCGAGATCTTTGCCGAGGACTTGGAGCGCTCGAAGCCCGTGACCGAAACATCGCGGATGAACCTGCCGTGGCGAACCCGAGTGGCCGAGAGCGCGGCGCGGGTGCTGTCGCCGCTGCTGTGACATTCGCACTCACGGCGGCCGTCGGTGCGTCACGGCTCGGGGTTTGGGTCGGCGCCCCCCTTGGGCAGCAGCGCAACCGCGACCAACGAGCACAGCATCAGCAGCGCGCCCGCAGGCACGGCGAGCACGAGCGGACCAGGGTCGGTGGGTCCGTGCCACAGCCCGCCACCCAAAAACCCCCCGCCAACCGCCGCCGCGCCGCTCAGGGCCGCGATCCGGACGCGCGAGGCCCAGGCGATGGGTGTCCCTCGGCGCACCATGGCCCAGGCCACCCCGAGGTTGAGCATGCCCAGCAGCGCTCCGTGGGCATGACCCAGCCGCAGCAGCTCGCGCCGCAGGGCGTCGTCGTTCCAGCCGGGCGGGCGCAGCCCAGCGATGGCCTCGAGCCCCAGCCCCACGGCCAGGAACACCGCGATGAGCAGCAACGATGCGCGGAGGTGTCGGTCGGCGGTCATCGGCTCACTCTCCGATCCAGATCGCACGGTCGTCGCGCTGCTCGTGGAGTGCGGCCGCCAGCTCGGGATCGTCGTGCAGGGGGCCG
>JAHZJA010000808.1 GCA_022601155.1 Deltaproteobacteria bacterium
GGTGAGGTCGTCCGCCACCGCAGCCGCACGCAGACGGAAGAACCCCAACACCTGCCCGTAGTACTGACGCATCAGGTAGTCCCCCGCCTGGCGGTCCCCCTCTCGCCAGGCGTACAGCCAGAGAATTTCCTGGTCGTGGTCCATCGCGCGTCCCGGCCACGTTGCGACAGGTGGCCGGCGATGCGCAACCTGCGGTTTGGGGCTTGCACCCACGGACGGGTCGCGACAGACGTGTGTCCTCGCATACCCGATGCTCGCGTAGTCGGTCAGGCCAGCGCGCGCACGAGCGTGGCCGTGAGGTAGTCCCCCTCGGGGAACGCCAGCAGCCGCGGGTGGTCGGGCGGCGCGGCCCACCTGTCGATGACCTGCACGATCCGCCGCGATCCCTCACCCGCCCTCGCGAGTGCGCCTTCGAACGCGTCCCGGTCGACGTGGCTGCTGCAGCTCGCGGCCAGCAACAACCCACCGGGTGTCAGCCGCTCCAAGCAGGCCCGATGCAGGCGCTCGTACGCCAGCAGTGCCTTGTCCCGCGACGCAGCCGAAGGAGCAAAGCTCGGCGGGTCGGCGATGATCAGATCGAAGCGCTCGTCATTGCCCGCCAGCTCGTCGAGCAGCGTCGGCACGTCGGCGGCCACCGCTCGCTGTGCTCGCTGGGGCAAACCGTTGGCCGCCCATGTCCGCCGCGCGAGCGCAATGGCAGGCTTGGCCACGTCGACGGTCACCACCGACTCGGCCCCGCCCTTGCCCGCCGCGGCCGAGAACCCGCCGACATACGCGTAGAGATCCAGCACGCGCGCGCCCCGGGCCAGCGCCCGGACCTTCGCGCGGGAGATCCGTTGATCCAGGAACAGCCCCGTCTTCTGGCCGCGCATGAGATCGGCACACAGCACCGTCCCTTGTTCGTGGACCTCCACCACCGTCGGCGGCGGCGGGCCCTGCAGGACCTCGACCACCCGCTGCCCCCGTGGACCAAAGCGACCGATGATCGTGCCCACGCCCAGCCCCTCCAGGCGCGGCCGCAAGACATCGACCAGGCGCTCGCGCCACGGCTCCACCGCCTCCCCGTCGAGCGACAGCACCGCGTAGCCCGCGTACAGGTCGACGACGACGCCGGGCATCCGGTCCCCTTCGCCGTGGACCAAGCGCAGCGCATCGGTCTTGCGCGGCACCACCTTGCGGCGCAACTCGATCGCCGCATCGACCCGGCGTGCCAGCAGCTTCGCGTCGATGGGCTCGTCGCCCACCGACCACAGGCGCACGCCGATCGGTCCCGACTCCGACAGTCCCCGGCCCACGACACGACCGCTGCTCTCGACGAGCACGACCTCCGCTCCCGGGGCGGGGATCCGTCCCTCGATCGCATCGCGAAACACCCATGGGTGTCCACGCCGGAGCGAGCGCCCCAGCGATCGTCGCAGCCGAAGGCGAGGCGTTCCCATCGCCCGAAGGGTGAGCGAGCCCGCTCTCGGGGTCAACCGGCGGGCGCGACCGGCATCGCCGACGGCTTCGGACCACCGCCAAGCTCGCGGCAGTGCTCTGCCACCGCCCGGTAGCTCGCGGCGCAGTACTTCTTGTGGCCGCGCTTGGCGTAGCGGCCCTCCACGGTCTCGCGCATCTGCTCGCACTCGCCGTAGCCAAAGTGGGTGCTGGCCACCGCGTCACCGAGCGCGGCACAGATCTGCTCTCGGTCGCGCGCCGCCAGACACTCTCCGGTCAGCCGCGGCGCCTGTCCCATGCACCAGCTCTCCACGCCCGGGCACTCCATGCCCCAGCTCACCGTGAACGCCACGCACTCCTCGACGCTCAGCGGCCCTTGCTCCCACGGCATGGGGCCAGCCTCCAACGTTGCCGCCACGTAGTCCTCGTACTGCGACTTCTGCCGAAGCACCGTCACCCCAAACACTACGCACAACACCACCACGATGGCGCCGACCACCAGCAACACTCCTCGCGTGCGAGGCGGTGGCGTCTGCGGCTGGTCCATGGCAGCCACCCTACCTCAAGCCGATGCCGGGCGGCACCGGGCCGTCGGCCCAGGTGGTCGCGTCGCTCGGACAGGTCCACGCGTACCAGGTGGTGGCCTGCGGCGCCCGAGCGTCGACCCAGGCGGCCGCGTCGCTCGGACAGGTCCACGCGTACCAGGTGGTGGCCCCAGCGGCACCCGAGCGTCAGCCCAGGTGGCCGAGTCGCTCGGGAACCTCGACGCGGAACGGTTGGGGGCTCGGGCGCTCGCCCTCCCATCGACACGAGCGCCTCCAGGCCCACGCATCATCGACTACGAACGCCGAGCGCGGGGCCAACCCCGAGGCAAGGACCAGGCCTCCGCTTCGCTCGCGGTACACCCGTCGCGTTCGTGCGGGGCTCGGGCCAAGCCGATGCTGAGACGTGGTCGTCGACGACCATGCCGTCGACACCGGGGCGCAGCACCAACGGCCAAAGCGAGACGGCGGTCCGTCGCCTCGATGCCTCGTCGCCTCGTCGCCTCGTCGCTTCGTCACCTCGTCGCTTCGTCGCTTCGTCGCTTCGTCGCTTCGTCGCTTCGTCGCTTCGTCGCTATCGCGGAAAGTCCTGCGCGCGTCAAAGCAAGAACACGGAGCCCATCGGTCGAGTGCGAAGCCCGGGCGCTCAATCGTCAGCCGTGCGTCGCCGCCGCCGGCCGTGACAGTCGGTCGCATCTCCAGCGCCGAGGGGCGGGCGCCGCCTCGCCCTTGTGATCGAGAGGCGCGGTGGTCGATCCGGGGCGATTTTCACCCTCGATCGACCCCGTGTCGATTCGTCGTCATTTTGTTTCTTTCGTCTCGCGCCGTCGTGCCGTTAAGGCACCGCGGTCCTCGACCCAGCTTTCATCGACCCCGTACCCGTACGTCGACCTCGTTGACGTGGCGCGCCCCCTTGTCCCCGGGCTGCGCCACGGACAACTGCGCTGTGGTTGTTGGATCCAACGGAGCAGACACCAGTGATGAATCAACGACACTTCCTTCAAGGTTTGGGCCTGACTGCAGCGCTTGGGGCGAGCCTCGCCCTCGTGGGGTGCCAGGGGTCGGGCGCGTTCGCCTCGCTCAACGAGAAGCTCTCCGAGATCACGGACAACCAGGCGCAGCTGCTGGCCCGCATGGACGGTCTCGACGCCAAGATGGTCGAGCTGGCCAAGGCCCCGCCCGCCCAGCCGGCCAATCCACGCGCCAAACAGGGGCCCCAGCCCGGCAAGCCCGATCCCTCTGCCACATACAAGGTGGCGTTGGGCGATGCCCACGCCAAGGGCAGCGAGGAGGCGCTGGTCACGATCGTCGCGTGGTCTGATTTCCAGTGTCCCTACTGCAGCCGTGTGGTGCCCACCCTCAGCCAGATCGAGAAGGAATAC
>JAHZJA010000809.1 GCA_022601155.1 Deltaproteobacteria bacterium
ACGAAGAGACGCCGACGCTCGCCTGGGCTCGGCGCCTTCTCACCAAGGCGGAGTCACACCGCGACTGATGAGCCAGGACTGCGCCCCGCCTTACAGGCCGCCGCGGTACAGCACCAGCGCATTGCGCCTGCGTTGGACCGTCACGATGTCTTGGCGCCCGTCACCATCGAAATCGCCGACCAGCAGCTCGCCGCCAGTCTCGATGTCGGCGGGGGCGGCTACCCGCAGCACCGCGTCGAAGTTGCCTGCACCGTCGCCCTTTCTCACCAGCAGGGATGCGGACTGATCGTGGATGGCCGAGTGGCTCCCGACCGCATCGAGGGCGCCGTCACCATCGACATCGACGAGCCGAAAGTCCGTCATGCTGCAGTCCATGTCGCGATAGGTTCCCGCGTCGAAGGTGGGGGCGCCGTTGGGCCCGGGCCCCGTGCCCAGATGGACGGCCATGCTCTGGAACAGGACCACGGTGGTCTCGCCGTAGGGGGCGCGGGTCTCGGTGTCGAGGACACCGAGGATGAGGTCGGCCGTGTCATCGCCGTTGGCGTCGGCGACGTGGATGTACCGGGCGTTGAGGTGAGCGCGTGCGAGCGAGAGGGTGGTGTCGCCGACGGGCCCGTTGCCCTGCGTGCGAATGCGAAGGGTATCCTCGATGGTCGAGATGTAGTCGGCGGGCCCGAGCCCATCGAGGTCGGCAACGGTGGTGGGCAAGGTGTGAGGGCCGGTCTCATCGAAGCGGGGGGTGGCGACCATGTTGCCGAGACCATCGTTGACAAGGGTGAGCCGATTGACGGGGGCGCCCACGACCAGCAGCGCGAGATCGGGATCGCCATCGGCATCGTCGTCGACCAAGGCGGGGCCCCATGCGACCGTTGCCGAGCTGTACAGCGTGCGGGTGTCCAACCGAGTGCCCGCGCCGTCGCCCCGGAGTAGGTCGACACCGGACTCGCCGCGCGTGATCGCATCGAGGGCGCCGTCGGCATCGAGATCGGTCGCACCCGTCAGCAGCACGGGAGCTCGTGTCGCCGAAGCGGGGGCCCACTGGGAGGATGCGGACAGCGGCGAGCCGATGACACCGCGACGCAGTCGAACCTGGCCGGTCTCGGTCGCCCACAGGACGTCGGTGGTGCCGTCATCGTCGAAGTCTCCCGCGATCGCCGAGTACGGGTCACCCTCGAGAGGGATGACCACGGGGGCGTCGAAGCACAGCTCTCCAGGCTGTTCGATACCGTCGCCACACCGGGATAGGTCGATGGTGGTCGGCACGAGGCACGAACGCAGGTCGTCGGAGGACGCGTCGGTGGCGTTGTCGCAGTCGCCGACGCACAGCTCGGGAGCGGTGCACCCCATCGGCAACAGCAGGGCACAAAGGACGGTGACAGACCGCGGAGAACAGACCGATGGCGAGGACATGTTCATTGGTCTCGCCGTAGGTCGCTCATCGTGAGGCAATCGACGCTTGCGCATCGTGGTGTTGGCAGGGGGCGGAATCGGGCCGCAGCGAAGACTGTGGCCAGCGTGCTGCGAACCGGCTCGATGCCTCGACGGCCTGTGCGGTCCGACCCGTCGCGCACAGAGCCTCGATGTTCAACGCCGCGACCTCTGGGACCAGAGCTCCCGTGGCGTGCTCGCGACGGTGCTTGGCGGTGAGCTGGAGCGCCTTCGCTGGTCGGTCGCGGGCCAGCGCACTGCGGATCGAGCGAACCATGGCGAGCTCGCGGGGGAGGGCGTCGTCGGTGGTGGTGGCGGTCGTCGGCGGTGGACCGGCCGCCGTCGCCGTGGATGGCGGGCTGGCGGTGGCGGAGGTGCGAGGTGGACTGCGGGTGGGGGACTCGGTCGCGGGGGCAGGGCTGGACCCGTGTGGGGCAGGGGAAGCATTCGGGGCGGCAGCCACCTGCGCTGGGCGGGGCGTCGCGGGGGGGGCCGACGGACTGCGGCCGACAGGGGGCGGACCTGCGGAGGCGATGACGATGTCCGTCCGTGTGGCGGTCACCTCTGGATGCGGACCATCGGATGCACCCCACACGACCACTGCGATCGCGACGGGCATGGCAACCGCGGCGGCGACCACTTTGGAGGGCACGGCGGCCCACCATGGTGCGGCGGGCGGGGCGAGCCCCAGCTTGGCGACGAGCAGTGACCAGGTGCGCCGACGGGCACGGGCGGGCGGTCGACCCTCGGCGAGTACCGGCGCGAGGCGCTCGGGCGCAGGCAGTGGTGCCGAGCGTTCCCGAGCTTGGAGCCGCTGCACCATCCGGCGCAGCTGGGCACGCGCAGCTCGCAGCCGCGCATGGACGGTGTTGACGTTGACATCGAGGTCGCGGGCGATCTCGTGACCCTGGAGGCCACCGAACTCGGTCAGCAGGAACACCGCAGCCTTGTCCTCATCGAGGCCATCGACGAATGCCCGCAGAATCTCCAGCGCCTGGGCTCGGGCCACCGCCTCGTCCAGATGGGGGCCGTCGTGGAGCTCGGGAAGCTCGAAGCTGCGCGCCGCATCGCGGCTGGCCCGTTGTCGATAGCGCCACGCGATCCTCCTGGCGATCTGATAAAGCCAGGTACGCACCGAGGCGCGACCTTCGAATTGTCCGAGGCGACGGTGCACCACGACGAACACGTCCTGCACGGCGTCGTCGAGGGCGGTATCCACCACGCCCAGACACCGCAGCGATCGCCACACGAATGCATGGTGCTCGCGGTAGACCGCGGACAGGGCTCGGGGGGTGGCGATGGTGGCCTTCATGGCGGGGGCCGTCTTCGTATTGTCTACGGAGGCGGGCGCCGTCGTGAACCAAACCGTAACTCGATGCCGGCCCACAGCCGCGCACCAACCGCCCCGGTGCGGGTGACCACCACATCCCCCACCGAGAAGCGGGGGCGCACCACTGGGATACTGCCTTCCAAGCCCAGGTACGGTGCAATCCAAGGCCTCGGCGCCCAGGCCAACCCCGCCCCGAACGTTGCCGCGCCCCACGGGGTCCAGCGCACGTCGGGTTGATCGACGCCGGTCGTGCCGACGCCGCGCAAGCCCCCGACCTCGGCTCCGATGCACAGCGGCACCGAGACCTGCGCTGTGGCAGGTCCACCACACCCGCGCACGCGAGCCGCCACCAGATCGAGCCGCACGGCGACCTGGCCGGAGCGATCGGAGGCCGACCGCGCGGGCCATCCCATGACCCCGCCTTCGACCCGCCAGCGCGGGCCGAGGGCTCCGGCCATCAACCCTGCACCACCGCCAAACCCCGACAAGATGCCCGCGCTCGCGCCTCCCTCCACACGAATCAGGCCTTGGACCGCGGGGGTGGTGGACCGTGGAGCGACGGCGGACGGCGCCATGGGTGCGGAGGACGCTCGCAGTCGCGCGGAGGGGCCGCGGCGAGTCGCTGGCGACGATGCGGCGTCGCTGGTGGTGGTGGGTGTGGGCACCGATGGTTGGGGGCGCGGCAAAATCGGTGGGTCTACGACGGCGAGGGCATCGATATGAACCGCGACGATCAGCGCGAACGCCTGCGCCAGCGATTCACAGTCATCGGCCTCGAACGTGCGCCGCTCGATGCTGTCGGCGGCGCTGTCCAGGCTCACGAGGACTTGCCAGCGGGCCCCGACGGGGCGCACCTGGGCGGTGGCAGCGAACGACGGCGCAGCCGCGGCGCTGGCCAGCTGCTGTACTTGCTGCACGACCATCTCCTCGCTGGGGCACGACGGTGGTGCGTTCCAGGACACGGGCACGGTGGTGACCAGCACCAACGGAGCGAGGGCTGCGAACAACGGCACCGCGCGGTCATGGTGCACCGCGCACGCGGCTGCGGCCAGTCGATGGGACGGGCGGCCGCGCTCGAACCCGCGTCCGAGACGATCGGCTGCTACGCTGGAGCCGGATGCGAAGGTCCGTATCGATCGCCGTGTTGGGGCTGGCCGCGTGTGCGGCCGACTCCGAGGCGCCCGCAGTGCCACAGGTCGAGTCGGGCACGTTGTTGCTCCAGTGCTCGCTCGATGGGGCGCAGACCGTGCAGTCCCCCGCGGTCGGCTCGGGTGCGGGCGCGTCGGCATGGACCCAGCCTCCGGATCACTTCGTGCAGAGTCTCGACGGCCTGGGACTGTTGCTCGATGCCGACGGACAGTGGCTTCGGTTTCCCGCCAACGACCCGGATGCTGCGCTGCCCAACATCGATCTGGCTCACGGCACGCTGTCGTTTTGGCTGCGCCCCGCCTTCCCCGTGCTCGACGGACAGCAGCGCAATCTGTTCGCGGCGCTCGACGAGCAGGGCCGTGGCTTGCGGATCGCCAAGGCCGGTCGCGATGACGACAACGCACTCATGGTGGAGTTGATCGACACCGCGGGGGAGCAGCACGTCACGACGATCGCCGCGGACTCGTTGCCGTGGTTGCTGCTCGCGTGGGAACGGGTTCGCGTGGGCTGGGACACCAGTGGCGATACCGAGCAGAACGTACGGGTGTGGGTCGATGACAGGGAGCTGCCGTACGCAGAGGCCAGTGCCGGTCCCGTCGTGCTCCCCCGGTTGACGGTCGACACCGATCTGTACTGGGGAGCTTGGGCTATCGAGGATTCGAACGCTGTTCGAGGCACCTTCGACAACCTCGAGATCTGGGCGGGCATCGTTCCACCATCCACCGATGAAAGTTAGTTTTGATATTTAACTGGTTGGATTCGAATAGTTTTTGTAGGATTGAAGGATGGCGAAGCGGACGGTGTGCATCCTCGTGGTGGGCCTCATGGGGTGCTGGGTTCCAGCCTCTGATGGCGACCCCTCCTCCTCCCAGATGGATGCCTCCAGTTCGGGGGGCTTGCCGCCCGACGATCAGCCCCATGGGAACTCCGGACCCACGCCCGGTGCGACGACGGTCCCGGAGATGACGACCGACGGTGGCAGCGACCCGGAGCCACCGAGCAACTTCATCGAAAATCCGGACGGTGGCAGCGATGTGTACCAGTGCGACGTGTTCGAGCAGGACTGCAAGGAGGGCGAGAAATGCTTGGCGTGGGCCAACGATGGCGGCAGCACGTGGAACGCCACCCGCTGCTCCGACTTGGTCGACGACCCCGCCCAGGTGGGTGAGGCCTGCTACGTGATAGGGAGTGCGGTGTCGGGCAGTGACTCCTGCGATGTGGGAGCGATGTGCTGGAATGTCGATCCCGAGACGCTCGAGGGCACCTGCATCGGGCTTTGTACGGGGGACCCCGCATCACCCGTCTGCGAGGACCCCAACGCGCAGTGCTCGATCTCCTGCGATGGAACGCTGACGCTGTGCATGCCGACCTGTGACCCTCTCGCACAGGACTGTGCCGGTGGTGACGCGTGCTACCCGATGGGCGTGGGCTACTTCACCTGCGCACCCGATGTCTCGGGTGATCTGGGAGCGCAGGGTGAGCCCTGCGAGTTCATCAACGTGTGCGACCCCGGTCTGACGTGCATGTCGGCCGACGTGGTGGGGTGCGACGAGGGGTACTTCGGCTGCTGCACCGCCTACTGCGAGGTGGGTGCCGCTCCGTGTGGGTCCGGCCTCGAGTGCATGCCGTACTTCAACGCGGGCAACGCCCCTCCCGGGCTGGAGAACGTCGGCGTCTGCATTGCGGGCGCATGAACATGGCCGCCCCCCGCCCGGGGGGGCGGACCCACGCGGCGCACCGGGAGCGCGCTAGTCGTGACGAACGGTGATCGAGACGCTGCTGTCCTTGGGCACCTTGAGGAGCCCGTTGGCCAGCACGACGGCGCCGTCTCGCACCTGTAGATCGTTCTTGCCCGCGGGCACCTCGACGCCGTCGACGGGAGCGGTGCCGATGTAGCGGCCGTTGACGAACACGCTGCCGCGACCGCCGTCGATGCTCACCGACAAGGTGCCTGGCGACTTGGTGCTACGCTTCTTGCGATCTTTGGAGGTGCTCTTCTTGTCGGGGGCCCACGTGGCATCGCCCGAGTCGACGCACAGGCCGCTGTCGTCGTCGCACGTCATGGCGGCCGCTGCGGATGCCGGTCCGGGCGAAGCGATGCCGAGGGCAACACCGGTACACAGGGCGAGAGCGAGGATGGAAGTCTTCGACATGATGGCTCCGTGAACGTGTGGACTCAGAAGCGTCCGGTGAGGGCGAGGCCTCGCCCGGTTGGAACGATGGCGAGCTCGGGATCGTCATCCGAGTCGCTCGGGCCCGCGTCGTCATTGGGCGCGGCGTCGGCTTGCTTGCCGCGGTTGCGGCCGATGATGAACAGGGCAACGCCGGCTCCGACG
Organism: Deltaproteobacteria bacterium; assembly: GCA_022601155.1. GTDB lineage: Bacteria > Myxococcota_A > Polyangia > Nannocystales > Nannocystaceae > Paraliomyxa. The sequence continues at coordinate 6,244 of JAHZJA010000809.1, forward strand.
GCGACGGCGCCGACGGCCAGGCCCACCCCGGCGAGCACGTTGCCGCGGCGGCCCTTGGTGTCGAACTCGTCGAACTCGGTGCCGTAGACGGCGGGATCTTCGACCCGATTTTGGTTGACCCGGCCGACGATGAGCCCGGCAAAGCCCACCCCGAGCCCCGCGACACCCAGCCCGACCAGCCCGAGCCCAGCGATGCGCATCACCTTGCCGTCGCCCTTGGCCTTGCCCGAGGTCGCGGCCTGGGGAGCAACGAGGGCTTCCTGCTCGGCCTCGATCTCTTCGATCGCGGTGTCCGCTGCGTCGACGAGCTGGCTGGACCGAGCCAACAGGGTGGCGACTTCTTCGTTCTCGACCAGCCGATAGTCGGGGTCGGAGGCGGAGTCGAGCTGAAAGTAGAGGATGTCTTCGGCCGACCACGCCCGCATCTTGGCCGTCTCGGCCGCCGCGATGTCACGGTCGGCGATCGCCATCTCGAGATAGACGTCACCTGCGTCGAGGAAGAGGATCGGATCGCCCTGGGTCTGCGAGGCGCTGTCGAGGAGGATCGACGCGGCCGTCAGCTCGCCGGCCTGGACCATCTGGGTGCCCTGGTCCTGCACCGGTGCGCGACGCTCCGCGGCCTGAGCGGGCGTGAGCCCGTTCTTCTTCTTCTTTTTCTTGCGCTTCTTCTTGACCAACAGCGGCAGGGGCGTGGTGCCCGCGAATGCAGTCACTGGGACCGCACTCACACCCATCGCCAGCGCGACCGCGGTGGCTGCACCACGGATTCCTGCCAAGCCGGAAGACGACCACCCACGTCCCATCACCGAGTGAAGCTACCGGAGCCGTTGTTCTTTTTCAACGCTCCCAAGCGTCAGGGGAGTCCTTGCGCTTGATGCCCATCGGTTGCGATTTCGTTGGTGGGGAGCATTGCCCCGGCAACGATGACCGGCCGCGCGAGGCGCTACGACCCTCGCATTGGTTTCGCTCTCGCAGCATTTGGGGTTAGTGTCGCGTCAGGTGGCGAGCTTCGGCGAAGACAAGCGTCCCACGAGGCGCCTTCATGGGTGGAGCATTGGCGCTGCCTTGGTGTTGGCCTTGGGTCTGGTTCACGGCTGTTATCAGGGTGGCGAGCGCGACAAGGATCCGCCTCCGGGGTTGCCGGGAGGGTTGTGTCTGGCCCCCGACGGTCACTGCGAATCGGGTCTGTGCAATCGCGATCGCAACTTTTGCTACGACCCCGCCGACCCCTGCAACGGCTTCTTCTGCGGGGGCGACGATCGAGGTCGGTGCATCCCGAACGCGCAGACGCTCGAGCCCAGCTGCGAGTGCGCGATCGGCTTCAACAACAATGCGTTCGCGCTGTACTGCTGTCCGGATGCCGGTCTCGGTGTGGTCGACCCCAACTGCGCCGCGCCGACGAGTGATGATGGTGCAGTGAGCGACGGCCCGGCGGGCACCACCGCGATGCCGATGACCTCGGACGGCAGCACCGGTGGCGCCATGACCGACGGCACCGCAACCGGTTGATCGAGGGGAGCACGCTTCATCGTGGCTGCCCTCGGACCGGCTGTCGTGTTGCTCAGCGGCGGCCTCGACTCGGTGACCGTCCTCGCGATTGCGCGAGCGGCCGGGTACGACGTCCATGCCCTGAGTTTTCGCTACGGCCAACGCCATGTGATCGAGCTGAGCTGCGCGGCGCGGCAGGCCGAGCGCTTTGGCGCATGTGCCCACGAGATCGTCGACCTGTCGCACCTGGGGCCCTTGGTCGCGCCCGCCACCGCACTGGTCGAGGGCAGCACGTTGTCGGTGCCCAAGGGCCGCGATGTACGGGATGAGGGAGAGATCCCCATCACCTACGTGCCCGCCCGCAACGCGCTGTTCTTGTCGTACGCGCTGGCGTGGGCTGAGTCGCTGGGTGCTCGCGATCTGTGGATCGGCGTCAATGCCCTCGACTATTCGGGCTATCCCGACTGCCGCCCGGCGTTCATCGAGGCCTTCGCGGCGATGGCCAACCTCGCCACCCGAGTGGGGGTGGAAGGCGACGGCGATGCGGTGCGGGTGCAGACGCCACTCATCGACCTCCCCAAGGCGGGCATCATCGCGCGCGGGGTCGAGCTCGGGGTGGACTATGGCGATACCGTCAGCTGCTACGACCCGGTCGCCGGCGTCGACGGCCGTCCGCTGGCCTGCGGTGCGTGCGACAGCTGTCAGCTGCGGCGCAAGGGGTTCGAGGATGCGGGCGTGGACGATCCCACGCGATATGTCGGCGACTCGATCGCCCGGCGATGATCCACGCGCACGGGCGGTGACGTCGCCGCCGTCGCACGACGGCCGAACACGGGTCTGGCTCCCACGAGCGAGGGGTTTGATCGTCGCGCCCACGGCTGCGACTCTCGCCCCCGATGGCATCGCGCTACTCGCTCTCGCATCGTCCCGCTCGCCTCGCCGCTTCGCTGTCGTTGTTGCTCGCACTGGCGTGTGACGGAGGAGACAAAGAGGCCAAGCCGGGCACGCCCAAGGCCGCCAAGGCGGCGGGCAAGGCCGAGGTGAAGGCGGGCCCCAAGCGCGACGCCAAGGCCGACCCCGGCAAGCCCGCGGCAGGCAAGAAGGCGCCCGCGAAGGACACCGACGTCGCCGCACTGCAGGCCCGCATCGATCAGTTCGCAGTCGCGGAGCTGGACGTGGATCTCAGCGGTCTTCCTGGCAACGAGCGCAAGGCCCTGCTGACGCTCATCGAGGCCGCCAAGAAGCTCGACCCCATCTACGACCGTCAGGCGTGGGCCGGCAACCCGGCGCTCGAGGCCGAGCTGTCCAAGGCCAGTGATGCGCTGGGCAAGGCCAAGTACGCCTACTTCCGGATCATGCGAGGCCCGTGGGATCGGCAGCAGCATCGCGAGCCGTTCGCGATCGACAAGCCGTGGCCCAAGGGCGCGGGCTACTACCCCGAGGACCTGACCGCCGAGCAGTTCGAGGCGTGGGTCAAGGAGCACGAGGATTCCGACGACCTGACCGGGCTGTTCACGATGGTCTCTCGCAAGGGCGATGAGCTGGTGGCGACGCCCTACAGCGTGGCGTTCAAGCAGTGGCTCGATCCGGCGGCGGCCAAGCTCCGCGAAGCGGCCGACCTCACCAAGAATGCGTCGCTCGCCAAGTTCCTGCGCTCTCGAGCCGATGCCTTCGGCAGCGACGACTACTACCAGTCCGACAAGGACTGGATGGATCTGGACAGCCGTGTCGAGATCACCATCGGACCGTACGAGACCTACGAGGACGGGCTGATGGGTCTCAAGGCCAGCTTCGAGGCGTTCGTGACCGTGAGCGATCCCGAGGCCTCCAAGGCGCTCGCCAAGTACAAGGCCTACCTGCCCAAGATGGAGCAGAACCTTCCCGTCGACGACTCGGTCAAGACCAAGCGCGGGGCGGAGAGCCCGATTCGTGTCGTCGACCTGGTGTTCACCTCTGGTGACGCCCGCAAGTCGGTGCAGACCATCGCGTTCAACCTTCCCAACGACGAGCGAGTCCGCAAGGAGAAGGGCGCCAAGAAGGTCCTGCTCCGCAACCTCATCCAGACCAAGTTCGATCGCATCATGAAGCCCATCGGGGAGAAGGTGCTCGACCCCGCGCTTCACGAGCAGCTGTCGGGCGATGCGTTCTTCAACCAGGTGCTGTTCCACGAGCTGTCGCACAGCCTGGGTCCCGCCTTCACCACCGTCGAGGGCAAGAAGGTGGAGGTCCGCGTGGCGCTCGGTCCCGCGTACACCGCGATCGAGGAGTGCAAGGCCGACGCGATGGGGGCCTTCAACATCCTGTACATGATCCAGCAGGGGGAGCTGCCCAAGGACTTCCGCGACAAGCTGCTCGTGTCCTACTTCGCCGGGCTGTTCCGCAGCGTTCGCTTTGGCGTGGCCGAAGCGCACGGCCGGGGCGCCGCGGTGCAGATCAATCGCTACGTGAACGAGGGCGGCGCCACCTTCGATGAGGCCCGCGGGGTGTTCACCCTGGATCTGGCCAAGCTCGAAGCCAGCATCGGATCGCTCATTCACGACCTGGTGATGCTGCAGCACAACGGAGACAAGGCCGCGACCGAGGCCTTCCTCGACAAGCACGGCGTGATGTCGCCT
>JAHZJA010000810.1 GCA_022601155.1 Deltaproteobacteria bacterium
CCTTGCAGCTGTGTGCCGACCTGCTTGGCTTGGGCGATTGACCCTGGGTGGGCGCGTCAGCCCATCGCGGTGGTCGTCGGTGGGGGCGGGGCCAGCAGCACGGCGATCCAGCGCGTGTCCTCCCGTTGCTCGAGAGCGATGCGGACGGTCATCGTCAGCGGTACCGACAGGAGCATGCCAAACGGCCCCCAGACCCAGCCCCAGAACACCAGCGACAGCAGCACGACCAGCGGTGAGAGCCCCAGCCGACGTCCCATCAACTGCGGCTCCAGGATGTTGCCCAGCGCCACATTGACCGCGATGTAGCCTGCGGCGGTCAGGACGACGGACCCGAAGCTCAGCTCGGGCTGGACGGTGGCGACCAGCAGGGCCGGCACGGCGGCGAGGATCGAGCCCACGCTCGGGATGTAGTTGAGCATGAACGCCACCAGCCCCCACAGCAGCGGCGAGTCCACACCCACCCACCAAAGCCACAGGGCAATCAGGGTCCCGGTGGCCACCGACGTTGCGGTCTTGATCACCAGATAGCGCTGGACCAGCGCTGCGGCCGTGCTCCAGCGGTCGAGGTTGGCCTTCGGGTCGGCGAGCGCCGCACGGAACTTACGCGGGAAGCCGGCCACCTCGAGCAGCATGAACACCACGATGATGAGCACCAACGCGGCGTTCTTGAGCGCAGCCAGCACTCCGCCGAATAGCGAGGCCAGCATCTTGAGCACCGCATTGGGGTCGAACGCCTCCACCGAGGTGCCCTGGGAGAGGTCGATCGGCAGCCCTGCCATCCACCCCGATGCCGTCTCGACCAGCTCCGTCAGTGCACGCTGGTATCCGGGCAACGCGTCGTTGAAGCTGCGAACCGCGGCGCTCAACACGGCGCCGAACAACACGACGATCGCCACCAGGCCGACCATCACCAGCACGACCGCGGCCCACGCGGGGAGCCGTCGCCGCTCCAGCCACAGCACCGCAGGGGCGGTCAGCACGGTGAGGAATACGGCCACCAGGACCGGTAGGAGGACCGACACCGAGTATTTGAGCCCGACGACGATGACGATGGTCGCAGCCATCGTGACCAGGACGCGCTGGGTCGAATTGCGAGGGGAGGGGACCGACACCGACCACTGTACGCGATCGAGATGAACGCGCACGGTCGGCGGTCCCCGCCGACGCGAGGGACCGTCGTTCAAGGGGAGGCGCCGCCCGTCCGGGGATCGCCAGGCTGGAAGTCACGACAGCGACGTCCGCATCAGGGCTTGGCCGTTGGCCACCATGCCTCGAACGCTGGCGAGATTGTCGGACGTCAGGCGCCCTGGGGTCGCGCAGCGTTGCAATCAGGCAAGCTATGGCCCCGCGTGGCGCCGGCATCGTCCGGTCGAAGGCTGGACCCTACTGGGGGGCAACCTCGATGCAGTAGAGGTGGTTGAGCTGAGCGCAGGTGTCGAGCGGCGAGCCGTCCCACCACGAGTCCGTGTGGTGCGACAGCCCAATTCCTCCACATTCATCCAGCTGGCCGGGCCGGCACTGTCCCCCGGCCGAAGTCCAGCCGTAGCACCAGTTGTCGGTGGTGGCGCCGGGTCCTTCGAACAGGCCCGTCCACACGCCCACGGTCAGCACGGTGCCGTACTCGGTGCGATCGATTGGTGATGCAATGGTGCCGTCGGTGAGGTCCAACCAGTCCGTTGCGACGATCTCGCCGTCGAGCGTGATGAACGGCCCGCCTGCTTGTGGGTAGCTGTCGAACGTGTACGTGGTGTCGAAGAGGAACGCGAGCCAGGTCCCTCCCAAAGTCGCCGCATCGGCCAGGGCCTGACAGCTCGCATCGGCCCCCTGGACCCCACCCATGGCTCCCGTGTACAGAGCGCTGCTGAGAAACACACGGCGTTGCGCCTGCGCGTCACCGCCGGTGTCGGAGCCCCCATCGAGTCCGCTCGTCGAGCCGGCAGATGCAGCGGTTCCCGTGGACGGGTCACCGACGTCCGCGGTCGAGTCCTGGCCGCCGACGTCGTCTGTGCCGCTTCCCAGCTCGCCCCTCGTCCCGCCTGAAGGCAGCCGACCGGTCTCCGCAGCTGGCGAAGGCCCGAGCGTCGACCCTCCAGGGTCATCGATGTCGAACTGCGAGTTGGGTTTGGAGCACGCGAGTGCGGGCACAATCGACAGTGCGACGAACTTCAGCATTGTCCAATTGGAGGAACAATCGCGGTGCTCGAGTGAGAGGTGGCCCCGGCGCGAACATGAGCGAGACGGCACGACAGGATGAGGAGGAGTGCAGTCGATGGTCATTGAGCCAACACCACCGTCCAGATACCCAGCGCGACGCACGTACACACGCTCGCGACCCACAGCGCGGTCCCCCAGGTCGGAAGGCCGCTGCGGGCCCAAGTTCCTTGTTGGCGAGGCTGGCTGTGGTTCCGCATACCCGCTGCAGTGGCAGGGGGTGAGCCGGTGGCTGCCGTCGGTGCGGTATACCGAACCGTCGAGCGCGCACGGGCCCACGCCCGAAGCGTCGTCGTACGAGGGGGTCGCGGCGAATGGTCAGTACGCCGACCTCCTGCGGCCTGGGCTCCAGCATCGGGTGAGTGGAGCAGGGGTCCTAGCGCCACCTGGGCGAGCGCCGTTCGAACCTGTGTCGCGCTACCGTAGCGATGCCGCGGATCCTTGGCGAGCATGCGATGAAGCACGGGGGCCACCGTGTCCGGGATGACCCCATCGAGGGGCGGAGGTGGGGCAGTGAGCTGTTGCCGGACGAGCTCCAGTGGATCGTCCGCGTCGTAGGCGGGCTGCCCGGTCAGCAGCTCGTACAGC
>JAHZJA010000811.1 GCA_022601155.1 Deltaproteobacteria bacterium
AATACTCCGACCCGGTCCGCTCACTGCGGCGCAGCTGACCGAGCGCTTGGGTGCACCCGTGCACGAGCATCGCGCCGACACGGCGTCTGCCCGCAGCCCGGGTCAGCGGGCGCGCCACTATGCGCCCTCGGTGCCCGCGGTGAGGGTCGGGTCGCTGGCCGAGGCGGTGGCGCTGGGTCTGGGGCCCCACGATGCGCTGGTCGTCATCGGCCATGGAGCGCCCGCCTTGGACACGGGGGCTACCGTGGTGGTGCTGCCCGATCCGCAGACCGCAGCGCGGCGGCTCTACGCGGTGCTGCGGGAGTGCGATGCGCCCCCGACTCGACGGATGGTGATCGTCCTGCCACCGCAGGAGCCCCAGTGGCACGCGCTGGCCGATCGTCTGCTGCGGGCGACGACGACGGTGCCGCGCCAGGCTCGTTGACCCCCGGCCACCGCAGGGCGAGCGACGGCAGCGGGGCGACGACGACGGTGCCGCGCGGGGCTCGTCGACCCCCGGCAACCGCAGGGTGAGCGACCGCTGAGGGGGCGACAAGGAGGGGTTGCGCCCCGGCTCATCAATCCTCAGCAACGGCGGCGGGGCGACGACGGCGGGGCGACGACGACGGTGCCGCGCAAGGGTCGTCGACCCTGAGCAACCGCTGGGCGAGCGACTGCTGCGGGGGCGACGATCGTGCCGCCCCCCTGCGGTCGTGGATGGTCAGCAGCCCAGCTCGTCTTCGCCGTCGGGGCAGTCGACGATCACGTCGCAGTGCCAGCTGTCGGCGATGCAGCTGCCGTCGTTGCACGCCCACTGGTCGGCCCCGCAGGTGTCGCTGCCGCTGTCGCCCCCGTCACCGCCCGGGTCGCTGCAGTCGTCCTCGTCCTCGCCCCCGGCGCAGTCGGTGTACTGGCCATCACACTGCCAGTCGGCGGGGATACAGGCGCCGTCGTTGCACGTCCACTCGTCCGCCGCGCAGCTGTTGCCACCGCCGGAACCGTTGCCGTCGCTGTCCCCGCACTGTTGCTCGTCCTCCCCGCTGGGGCAGTCGTTGTACTCGCCGTCGCAGTGCCAGCTGTCGGGGATGCAGGAGCCGTCGTCGCAGGTCCACTCGGAGGCGGAGCAGGTGTCGCTGCCGCTGTCGCCCGGGTCATTGTCGCCGCCTCCGGGGCAGCCCTGCTCGTCTTCGCCACCAGGGCAGTCGGTGTACTCGCCATCGCAACGCCAGGCGCCGGGAATGCAGCTTCCGTCGTCGCAGGTGTACTCGCTCGCTTCGCAACCGCTGGGTGCAGGGGCGTCCTCGCAGCCTTGCTCGTCCTCGCCGGCTGCACAGTCCTCGTACTCGCCATCGCAGCGCCAGTCGGCCGGGATGCATGCGCCATCGGTGCAGCTCCACTGGTTGGCCTCGCAACCGTTGGCACCATCGTTGCCGCCGTCGCACGCCTCCTCGTCGTCACCGTCCAGACAGTCGGGCGTACCGTCGCATCGCCGACCGCCCGCGATGCAGCTCGCATCGGCACAGGTGAACTGGTCGGCATCGCACGACAGGCTGGGTGCGTCGCACACCTCACCATCCCGGAAGTTCTTGGGCAGGTTGACGTAGAAGGGCTCGGGCTGGCCAGGTGGCTTGACGTTGGTCGTGCCGTTGGGCTCGAGCGCGTTGGGCTGCGCGACGGTCTTTTGCAGCATCCACCGTCCGGACACGCCGCCCTTTTTGTGGTTTTCGATCGACAGGTCGCGCATCAGAGCGTTCCATGTGCTCTGCTGCGCGCCCACACCACCGAAGGTGCCGCCACCGGGCACGCTGGGGGAGTCGATTCCGATCGTATAGAACATGTACGTGGGTCGGCCGCAGTTCCAGCGGTTGTCGGTCTGCTTCCAGTTGGGGTTGACCTGGATCGGCACATAACCCCAGCAGCGGATCCCACTCACCGGGTGCCAGCCCGAGTTGTCGTTCTCCACCGTGATCACGCAGAAGCGATCGACGTCGATCTTCCAGTACGCGATGGCGCCGTTGTCTGGGCCAAAGATGTCCAGGTCGATCACGTCGCCGACCTCGCGGTCGCCGTTGGCCGCGGGCCAGCCCACCCAGCCGGAGAAGCTGCCGTTGTTGGTCAGCTTGATCGGGTCGTTGAGCAGACTCTTGAGCAGATTCTCGGGTCGTTCGCCTTCGGGCAGCGCCATGATGGCGCCGTGGAAGTCGGTGCGGGTCCAGTCGTTGCCTGCGGGATAGTTGTGGACCGTGACCCCGGTGTTCTCGATCTTGGTCTCGACGGCCTGGGGCAGCACGAAGTCGGCGGCCTCGTTCCAGCGTTGCTCGATCCAGCTTTGAAGGTTGGAATCCTTGCTGCGGAAGAACGCGTTGGGTGCGGGCACCGTCGCGTTGGCCTCCTGGAACAGGATCTTCACGCCCCGGGTGTCTTCACACTCGAGCGAGTCGTCGGCCGCAACCTCGCTGTCGATCCGGCACGGCTCCGAGTCGTAGTAGGGGTCGTTGTAGCCGCAGGGGTCCTCGCACAAGGGGACGGAGCAGCTTTGCCCGGGAGGGGCCTCGCAGTCGCCCTCGGCCATCGGATCGTCGCCAAGCTGCGGCCCGGCACCGTAGTTGCGGCCTTCGCGATCAGCGCAGCTCGTGCTCAGGCACAGCACCGCGGCCATGCACCCCAACCCCAAGAACGTCGAATTCGTACCCATACCCGCCTCTCCCGTGCGGATCGAGCTCGGACCGGTTGTCACTCCGGTCCGGCTCGTCCGTCTGTAGGTCTATGTGAGCAAGAGTCGGGCCAAGTGCGTGGCGCAGCAACGGCGGGGTCTTGGCCGAACGCCGTTGCTCGACGACCACGATCGTTGGGCATGTTGAGTGTGCGACTCGCCCATTGGGATCGCGCCGGTGCAGCCGCGCCCGTATGACGACCGATCGGTCAACAGTGCCGTGGCCCCGAGCGAGCACGGCCGCGTTCGGGCGGGGCGCCCAGGATCAGTCTCGTTGGAGCAGCACGCGTCGCGCGAGCACTTCGCCCAGGTTCTTGAGGAAGGGCCGGGTGATGCCGTCGTACTCGTACTTGTTGTCGTTGAGCACGGCGTTGTCGTTGGCGTACAGCACCACCGTCACCGCCATCGCTCGACCCGTCTGACGGTGCTCGATGTATGCGTTGTCGAGGTGAAAGCCGTACGCTCGCCCCGCCTTGCCCACGTAGCGGATCTGCTCCAGGGGCATCGCGCGGAGCATCCCGCGGATCATGGTCTTGTAGCGCAGACCGGAGTAGTGCGGATCGGTGTAGACCGGGTTGCTCGACTCGAGGGGGTCCTCGGTCATGGCGGCGATCAGGAACGCTCGGTCGGCTTCGTCCAGCCCCAGCTGCACCACGCCGGGCAGCTCGGGGCGGACGATCGCCAGCGTCAGCCGATGGAGATCGCGAACCGAGACATAGTTCTTGCCCGAGAAGTCCAGCGGCTCGTCGATACGGCGCTTGGTGTCGTCGTCGATGTAGCCCGCCCCGATGCGCAACGAGACGGCCTCGGTGGGGGGCAGGTCCAGATCGCTGACCTTGGCCGGGATCACGACCGGCTTGCCCTTGGCGGGGCGAAGCTCGACGCGGGGGGTGGTGCGCTGGACCAGCGGGTCCTTCACGCCGTACATGCGGTGGTGGATCCGCAGCGTGGCAAAGCCCAGCGCCCACATCGACTCGTTGAGCTCGCGGTGACCCACCAGCTCGTACAGCCGGTTGAACGCGATGTTGTTGGAGACCAGCTGCATCTTGCGGATCTCATGCCCCAGGGTGATCACGCCGCCGGCGAGGTTGCTCTTGTCCTGGGTGATCGTGCACGGACGGTCGCCGCTGCTGTCGGCGGTGCAGTAGGCCAGCGGGGTGTCGAGGTCGACGCGGGCTCCCGTATCGCGCAGGGCGTCGAGTGTTCTCAGTGCGCCCACGGCCGCGAATGTCTTGATGGCGGACGCGGGGTAGACGTACTCGGCATCGACGTGGAAGCCGTGCTCGACCACGGTGGGGCCCTTGCGACCGTCGGGTTCGATGACGGTGACGAGAACCTGGGCCCGGAAGCGGGCCGGATCGTCCAGCACCGTGGCGAACTTGTCGGGATGGGCGGCGAGCAAGTCGGCGAGCCAGCGGTCGTCGGACGAGGGAGGCTCCGGTTGTGCCCCGGCTTCGGCGGTGGTGGTTTCGTCGGTCGGTGGGCGCTGTGCATCCAGCGTTGGCGCCCGCTCGGACTGGTCCGTGTGCTCCGCCGCCGTGGTGGGCGGCGTCGCGCCGATGGGCGCCTCGGCTGGGCTGGCGGCGGGCGAGGAACCCGAACATCCGACGGCCAGACACACGGCGAGTACGGGCAGGCGCATCACAGCCGAGGCTAGAGCACCCAACGGTCTGAGGGCACCCCCCGAGGCAGGCCTGCGCAACTTCGTGGCGTCGTCGTTCGGCGCTCGCAGCACGCCCCGCCCAACTTCGGCCTCGGTGCCACCCACCAAGCCGCCCAGGTGCACTGCGCAGGGGCCCATGGGACCGGTGGGTGTCGTCGTCATCGGTGTCGGGGGCCGTGGCTTTTGGATCAGAGGCTGCGCCGCGGCCCTCTGTCACGCTTCGGCGCGGGGGTCACGGCCGCTGGGCCACGAACACGCAGTACTGCTCGCCCGGGATGGGGCGTCGGGGGGGCAGTGGCGACAGGCCCGCGGCCGACAGTGCCTCGACGACCTGGTCGGGCTCGGGCAGGGGTCCGGTCTCGGGCATCGCGGAGAACCACACGTCGAGGATGTTGCTGCCGATCGTTCCTCCACGGCACGAGGTGGCGATGACCAGCTTGCCCCCCGGGGCGACGTGGCGAGCCATCGCCTCCAGCACCCCACCCCGCTCGGCGAGCGGAAAGTAGTAGATGAGGTTGAACATCGTGACGATGTCGAACGTGCGCTGCAGATCCACCGTGCGCAGGTCGCCCGCGACGATCTCCACCCGCTCGCTCAGGCCATGGCTGGCCAGCTGGTCGCGCGCGGTCTGAGAGACGGCGGGGTCGAGATCCACGCCGACCGCCTGCAGCTGCTCGTTGCGCTCACACGCGTGGCGCACGTTGTGCCCGGTGCCGCAGCCCAGCTCCAGCAAGCTCACCGCTCCGCTGGTGGGCACCTCGTCGTCGACGATCTCTCGCAGCACCGGGGCCATCAACTCCGATGCACGGGCGATGAGCGAGTGGTCCAGCTCGGACAGCGACGGGCGCTCGCCCGCGGTGATGCGGTCCATGGTGCCGAACAGCCCCGCGTGGTGAATGACGGCGAGGCCCTCGACATAGGCGGCCACCCGCGCGTTGTCGGGCTCGATGAGGCGCCGGGCCAGCATCCCGCGCAGGTGGTAGGCGCCACCCCGGAGGCGCAGCTGCTTGAGCAGCACGCCGTGCTCGAGCCAGGCGCGGAGAGCCTCGTGACCGCCCGGGTCGGGGCACAGGCGCTGGGCCAGCGCTTCGAAGGTCTGGGGCGCCTCGGCCAGCGCAGCGAGCACCCCGTGCCGCAACGCGGCCGCAAGCCAGGCGACGCGGTGGGTCGGCGCCATCATCCGCATCGCCTGCACGGTGACCCGTGCGTTGCGGCCTCCCAGCATCTGCCACATCGTGCTCAGTCGCATGCGTGGCAGACCCCTTCGGGCGAGTTCGTGACCACCGCGGCGCTCACTCGGCGATCTTGGGCGGGCGCTTGGCCACCCGCACCTCACCGTCGAGCAGCGAGAGCCCCTCGATGTCCGTCCGCGTGCGGTAGTGCAGCATGCGAGGCAGGTTGGTCACGCGGCTGACCTTCAGCCACTCGGTGAACTTGGGCGCCGGCTGGACGTTGTAGTGATACTCCTCTTCGGGCGCGAACCCGAAGGCGCTCCAGCCCAGCGTGCGCACGACCATGCCCTTGTCGCCGACGGGCTGTCGGCTGAGGTTGCGGCGGAACTCGGGCGTGTAGTCGATGTATTGCTCGACGTTGGACAAGTAGATCACGTTGAACGCGAAGCCCGACTCCGTCATCGCGTCGGCGACGGCCATCATCGTCTCGTTGGCGGTGAAGTCCCCGCGCACCGCGAAGATCCGGCCGTTTCGCGACAGCGTGCGGATGTGGTCGTACTGCGCCTGGTCGGTGATGAAGGTCGGGATGCCGAGGGCGGTATACGCCTTGCGTACGGTGCGGAGCCGCGCCCAGACCAGCTTGCGGGCGATCTTGTAGGCCTTGCGGATGCGCTTGTAGTCGTCGCGCTCGGCGTAGTTGTCGTCGATGAGCGTCAGGCCCTCTTCCTCGCGCTCGGGCGACCAGCGGGCCATGAAGTCCTCGAAGGTCTCGGCGTGTTCGAAGAACAGCGTGTAGACGCGATGCAGGTCGACGATGGCGATGTCGAAGTCGACCACCACGATCAGATCCGACTTGGCCCACCCGGCCAGCATGTAGTTCTGGTCGGTCCCGACGCCCAGGTACGCGCCGCCCAGGTCCGCGATGTGCGGGTGCCACAGCTGCTGGTTGAGCTCGTTGGAGATCCAGTAGTGCGAGTTGCGGATCAGCGAGTCGGGCTTGGGATCCCGGGGCAGGTTGGCGAACCGCTCGAAGACCTCCTTGGGCAGGGGGGCCAGCGGATCGGCGGCCACCTCGGGCGGGGGCTCGACCGGCGGTGGCTCGACATCGGGCTTGGCCGCGACGGTGTCGGCGTGGGTCGTCTCGACGTCGGGCTTGGTCGCAGAAGCGGCGGCCACCGAAGGCTCGCTTTGCGTGGCCCCGGTGGGAGGCTCGTTGTTCCCGGAGGGCTCGGGGCGGCACGCCGAGGCGAGGGCCAGAGTCCACGGCAGAGCAAGGGCGAAGGCGCGCAGAGTAGAGGTGCGTCTCACGGTGTTTTCCGGGGCAGGAGCGAGGGGCTGGGGGCGGCACGGCAGCGGTCGCCCCACAGGAGCCGAGCCTACAACCATGGTGGACCCACCGCGAAAGAACCCACGCGGAGACGAATTCGGTCCGCATTGCGCGGCAAGCGGCATGAACGCAGGGGGACGCCCGGATCCGCGATCGGCCGGGTCGTCGTCGCTGCCCGAGGCCGTTGTTACGCAGGTGCGCGGCGATTTCTTCCCACAGCGTTTCCCGAGATCCTGGTCGCTATCGGCCAGCGTGCGCTCGTGTTTCACCAGCGCTGATCACCGTCGCTCCGGCCGGATCTGGGTTGGCGGAAGAGCGCAACGGTGGGTGCGGGGCGGCCCGCAGCTCGGCACCGATGATGGCCTCCCCTACACGGTTTTCCGCTGCACACGAGACGGGAGATCGTGTGCCGAGCCAGGAGGTCGGGGGGGGTCGACAGCCTCGGGGTGGATCGCCGCACGCGAGACGGAAGAATCGTGTGCCGAGCGGGGAGGTCGACAACCTCGGGGTGGATCGCCGCACACGAGACGGAAGATCGTGTGCCGAGCCAGGAGGTCGGGGGGTCGACAG
>JAHZJA010000812.1 GCA_022601155.1 Deltaproteobacteria bacterium
GACCGCATTGCTGGGCTTGAAGTCCCGGTGCAACACACCCCGCTCGTGGGCTGCCGCCAGCCCTGCCCCCGCCTGCAGGTAGACCTCCACACACGCGCGCCAGCTGGGCCGGGGGTCGGCCGTCGACCAGCGCCGAAGCGTCTGGCCCTCGACCAGCTCCATCGCCACGAACGCCCGACCGTCGGCCTCCCCGATCTCGTACACCTGCACGACGTTGGGATGGGACAGCTGCGCCAGCGCGAGGGCTTCTCGCAGCAGACGCTGCTCTTGCTGTGGGGCGACATCGGGCTTCAAGACCTTGACCGCAACGCGCCGGTCGAGCGTCCGATCGAATGCATCGTAGACGGTACCCATGCCGCCGTGCCCCAGTGTGCCCAGGACCACGAACCGTCCGATTGCCGTGCCGACCCCGTGCTCTTGGGCAGACGAGGCATCTGGCGCGCCCGGCTGCACACCGGTCGTCTGTGACCCGACCGCGTCGATCGACCCGGGCGAGCCCGACGAAGGCGCACCATGCTCGGAAGAGGGACGGTCGATGTCGATGGTCTCCCCGGGCTCACTCACCACTCCCAACGCTATCGGAAACCACCGGTCCACGTCTTCGGGATGTCACCATGACAACGGTATGACTCGGCCGACAACGGCTCGACTGTGCGAAACCACGGAAGCCCCACCGCCGTCGGGCGAACAATGCCACCGTCGCGGAGACCATCAGTAGACCGAAGCGAATTGACCGACACCCGATCTTCATTGTCGGTGAATCCCTACACCCCTGACTCTCGCTCCGCCCGTTCCTCCACCCTATCGTGTTTGGCGCCCTTGACCTCGAGGAATACCACCGGGGCCCGTCGCTTTCGGCGAAGTCGATACACCTGGTTGGCCTCCGTCAGCGCCCGAAGATGTCCGCGCTGGAGCCGGTGGCGCTCGAGCCGACACCCCCGGTAGATGCGAGGATCCGCAAATCCCTCACGCTGGGGGACATGGGCCAGCAGGTATCGCGCGTCCTCGGCCTCGACGAAGCCGTAGGCACACTCGGGGACGACACACTGCCGATCGAACGTCACCCACAGCCAACGCTGCCCATTGAGCACATCCTCGCCGACGATCGCACCCGCGGTCTCGCGACTGAGAATCCGCTTGCGTCGCCGTGCATGCGAGCGCTGTCGAATCTCGCGGGAGATGGTGACGGTGGTGAGCTTGGGCTCGTCGTACACGGAGATCATACGGCTGCTCGGAAAGACGCGCAGGTGCGTCAGCATGGCGGAGTCCATCGCGTCTTGGAGGTCGACCTCATCGAGCTTGTGACGGGTTGCGCAGCCCGAGCTCGCGACACAGGCGAACGCCATGATGGCGACCATCACCGACCGCACAACCCGACCCGCACCGGGGCCACCTCCTTGTTCCATCGTCGACGACAGGCTCGCACTCATCGGGATGCCTCCGGGGGCGAAGATCGCAGGGGGCGACGCCCCGGAACCCCGACACTGGGCACCGTGATGACCTCCACCTCGACCCGATCACGTTGTTTGATTTCTAGAGCAACGGACGCAACGAGCCCTCGCGCGGTGAAGTAGACGGGGGTCGTCCGGGAGCGTGCGTAGACCTTCGTCCGCTGCATCCGCTTCCGCCTCGAGACGCGCTTGCGGTACAGCTGAGGGGGTTGATAGCGCGCGATCGTGGGCACCTCGAACAGCCGGTAGAGGCCATCTTCGCTCTCCAAGAAACCATACGCACACGCGCGTCGATCACAGTCGGCATCGAATGCGATCCACACGATGGTCTGGTCTTCCCGAGTCTCCAGCCCCACGAACGCTCCGCGGACCGAGCGCGGGATGGGGACCTCGAGGCGGCGGGCCTGGTAGGCGTTGCGGACCTCGCCCTGGTTGGCACCGATGTCGTGGGCCTCACCCATCGGCCGTGAGTAGACCGCGACGAACTTCGCCGACGGATAGACTCGGATCATCTCGAGGCCACGATCGCGGCGCTGGATCTCCGCGAGCCCGGTCGGCGTCAAGTACTCGCGGGGAGCACACGCAACGCCGAGCAAGGCGGTCAACAGGATGGTGACGACTCGAGACATACGGCTAGAAGGACATCCGACGCTGCACGTCGCGAGAGGGTCGTCGAGACCGCGAGAACCGAGCGTGATCACGGACCGCGGCCACGACACACGACCCGAGCGGGGTGGGACCATGTGGAGGCTGCACGGACGTGCGCAGTGCCCGACGCTCGACGACGTCGAACGACAGATCCAGGTGGGTGCCCTCGATGGCGCCGTGCTTGCGCCCACACGCACGAATCGCAGGCAGCGACCGTGCGAACCCTGCGTCGAGCATCGACCGAGACAGCACCGACGCCACCGGTCGACTCCCCGTGCGACGGCGGGTACGGGAGCGACGAGCTGGAGCCTCCTCCACACGCTCGGGTTGTTGGCGTAGCGGGGGCGGTGTCCCCACGGGCTCGACGTCGGGAATCTCCAACGGCGCACCGGCCTGGGCCGGACGCATGATGGGCCGCGGCTGCTCGGCGATGGCCGCAGGGTGCGGGCCCGTCCCCGCAGACCCCGGCGACTGGCGAAGCATGGTCCACACGGCGAAACAGACCGTGGCCAGTCCAAATGCGACCATGATGACCGTCGCCACGACGCGATTGCGTGACGCCTCGCGACGAGGGGGCCGCAGCTGCAGTACCCCAGCGCCGCGCACTCCCTCCTCCGCGACCGGACCCGTCGCCCCGGACGCCGCGCCGAACGAGACCTGCGCCTCGCCTGACTGCCTGTCGAGCTCCCCCAAGGACGAATGCGGGGCCGACACACGCATCGGAGCCAGCTCGGCGTGCATCCATGGTGCATTGGCGTCCTGCGCAAAGACTGGCGCACCGATGGGTGCGGGCGAAGGCGCGGCAGGGGCCGGCCCGACACGGCGGCGCGCCGCCATCCCCGTCCCCACGCTCGTCGAGGGTGCCCTGGGCAGCGCGAGCGTCGGCCCGTCATCGAGCGCGACCGGAATCGGGGGCATCACGGGGCCCGCCCCCCCCGCGGGGTTGCTCACCCGCGGGAGGGTCGGCCTCCGACGAATCACGGTGGGCTCGCAGTCGTCATCGAACGCGTCGTCGTGTCCCGGCTCCGCCGCGAGCAGCGGCGAGCGAACGATGACCGTCTGCCCGGTACGCGCCGACGCGGCGGGGACCCGTCGTTCTTCGGGCGTGGCCGGAGCCCGACGAACGACCGTGCGGTCGGCCGATACGGGCCCGGATCCACCGGACGATCGCACTCCGGCCTCGACCGCCTCCGCAAACCCTCGTGGTGCGCGGTCGAGCATCAGCGCCATCGTCGACTCGATCATCGTCGACTCGATCGCCGCCTCGAACTCGGCCATCGAGGCATAGCGGTCGGCCTTGTCCTTGGCCAGAGCCCGCATCACGACCTCCTCGACCAGCGGGTCGAAGATCTCGCCTGGGGCCGCTTCGGAGAGCGACGGCACGGGCTCGCCAATCTGTTGCTGCGCCAGCGAGACGACATCGTCACCCACGAATGGCGTGCGCCCGGTCAGCATCTCGAACAGCACGACCCCCACCCGATAGATGTCGGACCGCGCGTCCGCGCCGAGCCCCTGCGCCTGCTCCGGCGCCAGGTAACGCGCCACCCCGGGATCGGTGTCGTCCTCACCGCGCGCACTGGCAATGCCAAAGTCGAGCACCTCCATGCTCGGCGCATCCGGGGTGGACCCCTGGCCGAGGAGGACATTGGCCGGCCTCAGCTCTCCATGGACGACCCCTCGCTCATGGGCCGCCTGTAGCCCCTGGACCAGCGGCGAGGCGATGGCACAGACCTCGGGCCACGGCAGCCGACCGCGCTCCCGGAGGTGCGCCCGCAGGTTCGTCCCCAGGGGTAGATCCATGACCAGGTACACCCCCCCTTCGGCGTCCCGCCCAAAGTCGAGTGGCTGCACGACGTTGGGATGCGACAGCATCGCGAGCACGCGCGCCTGCTGGACGAAGTGCTCGATGCCGTCGGCCGCCGTCACGCCACTGCCCCACAAGACCTCCAGCGCGACCTCCCGCTGCTGCGTGGCATCGAAGGCGCGGTAGGCATGCTCGACGCCTCCACTGCCGACGACATCGGTCACGGTGTACCGCCCCGCGACAATCGATCCGACAGGGACGTCTCGCCGCACCACCAGCCCCCGCTCGGGCGCGGTGGGGCTCTCGGTCGGCAACACCGACAGTACGGTGCGCTCGGATGCAGACAGGGCGGCAGGTTGCATGGCGGAAGACCTCGCGGGGTTAGAAGCGACCGGTGAGGCTCAAGCCAGCGTAGCCACGGCGAAGCTCCGGGGCGAAGGCCATGTACCGGACACGGCGGTTGATACCGATGCCGAGCATCGTGAAGCCTGCCGCGCTCAGCACCCCCGTGAGCACCGACCCGGACACGAGCATGGCGTTCGCCGAGCGGCGGTCACGTTCGGCATCGCGGGCCGCACCGTCGTCCATCTGCTCGCGCGCAGCGTCGAGGTCCCGCCGTGCCGCTCGCCGCCGTATCGCGCCCACGATGATGAGCGAGGTCATCGACAACCCCACCGCCGCGGTCGTGCCTCCGGCCACGATGAGTGCGGTCCCCGAGGGTCCCCGCCGTAGAACCGGCCGCTCGAGCTGCAGCGAAGGCCCCATCGGCTGAAAATCGATCGATGGCGGGGGCGCCTGCGCTGTGACCCCCGCCCCGGTGAGCATGGCCTCCAGCTCAGCGCGCGACTCCACGATCGCCACACTCACGGGGCTGGTGGCACCGTACACACGCTGAAACTCGGTGACGTACCCAACACACAGCTCGAGGCCGGCGCGCAGTGGCTCGAGGTCGGCCTGTGTCGCCCGCCGCGGGTCGACCACTCGCGCGAACTGGTGCTTGTAGGCCTCGAGCGCGATGAGCAGGGCGTTGACGCGCTGGGCACGGTGGGTCTCGCCCTCGGGCAAGAC
>JAHZJA010000813.1 GCA_022601155.1 Deltaproteobacteria bacterium
GTGCGCCGCCAGATCGGACTCGGTGCCGACACCGGTGCGGACCTGAAGATTGAGCGAGTTTCGCTTGGACTTGATGCGTTTCATGGTTGGTCTACTTGGGTTGTTGGGGGTTGATCAGTCGTTGTGATGACAGAAGCGGGGGAAGTGATCTGGACATGACCGTGCACTCCACTGCGAAGCGCAGCGACGAGGTCGGTGTCGATGAAGGTCGCCTCCACGAGCACCAGCCCCGCCGCGTCGACCTCGGGAGCGACCGCGTGCACACTGGCGAGGAGACGCGGGAGCACCGTGGACTCGGCGCTGAACTCGACGATCGCGCCTGGGGTGAACGCGGTCAGTTGCTCGGCCTCGACGGCGAAGCGCACGACCTGCTCGGTCGAGACCAGACGGAGCATGGGCTCGCCCGCGGGCACGTGCTGGCCAGGATCGTGGTGAACTGCGGCGACGCGTGCCGCGAACGGAGCCCGCACGACGAGGGCCTCGGCCTGCGCGCGCAGCCGCTCCACGGTCGTCTGTTCGACGGACAACTCCCCGAGGGCGGAATCGGCGACGGCGGTGGCACGTCGGGCGTCGTGGCGTCGCGCCGCTCGCTCGTCACCGCTGACGTACTCGCCCAGAGACTCCGTCTGCCGGGCTTTGTGGCGGGAAAACCTCTCGCGGTGGCGAGCCTCTTTCAGCCGTGCTCGAGAGGAACGGGCCGACGCCTCCGCGAGTCGGACCGCGTGGTGGAGGTCGGCGTTGACGAGCGTGGCCAGTCGCTGCCCCGGCTCCACGACGTCGCCTAGGCCGACCTCGAGCGCGTACAGCTGCCCTGAGACCGTGCTGGTGAGAGCGACCGTGTGGCGGGGAACGACCAGCGCCAGCGGCTCCGGGTCGCCCTGCGGGGCGGGGGCGGTCGGGGCCTCGATGTGCTTGGGCCCGGGATCGGCCGCGTTCGGTGGGAGCGCAGGGTCACCCGCACAGGCGGCGATCCACAGCGCAACAACGGGAAGCGAGCTTCGTCTCATGCGGTCCCCCGTGCGACCGAGGACTGGGCCAGCACCAGCGAGCGGTAGACATCTCCGCGGTCGACCAGGTCTTCATGGCGCCCGATCTCCGCGATGCGGCCGCGGTGCATCACCACGATGAGATCGGCACGAGCGATCGTGCTCAGGCGGTGGGCGATGACGATCCGCGTGCACTGGAGCCGCTCGATGCTCGCGGTGATCTCCTGCTCGGTACGGGTGTCCAGGGCGCTGGTCGCTTCGTCGAGCAGCAGGACCGAGGGACGGGCGACGATGGCCCGAGCCAGGGCGATGCGCTGGCGCTGCCCCCCGGACAGCGACTCGCCGCGGTCGGGCAGCAGCGACTCGTAGGCCATCGGGAGCTGGACGATGTCGTCGTGGATACGGGCTGAACGCGCCGCCGCGACGACCCGGGTGAGGGGGGTCTCGTCGTCGCCGAGGGTGATGTTGTCACGCACGGTGCCCGCGAACAGGTACGGATGCTGCGAGACCACCCCCATCCGCCGGCGTAACCCGGCGAGGTCGAGGTCGCCGATGCGCTGGCCATCGAAGCGGATCTCACCCTCGCAGGGGAGGTATAGACCCAGCAGCAGGTTGGCCAGCGTGGTCTTGCCCGAGCCCGACTCACCGACGATTGCCACCGTCTGTCCGGGGCGAATATCGAGGCTGATATTCTCCAAGACGAGCGGTTGGTCGCGCCCGTAGCGAAACGAGACGTTGCGCAGCGAGATGTACCCGCGCAGTCGGGCCGGCGTGACGCGGCGCTCGTCGTGCGCCTGCTCGGGCTCGGCCTCCAACACATCCTCGACACGCTCGAGGTAGGCGTCGAGTAGTGACAGCTGGATGCCGCTGCTGACCAGCGCCGACAGGGGAGTGAGGAATGCCGTCGCTAGGGCGACCACTGCCAGCATCGTGCCGAGGGTCATGCCGTTGCTGGTGGCCAGCCAGGCGCCGGTGCCCAGCACCACCAATGGGGATGCCGACCCCAGGGCCCCCAGCAGCGCACCGACGGTGCCGTCGAGTCGAGAGCGGCGGGCCGCCTCCTCGAGCTCGCCCGTGTACATGTTCGTCCAGCGACCGACTGCGGTGCGCTCCCGGCCGGCAACCTTGAGGGTCTCGATGCCAGCGATCATCTCGGCCAAAAACCCCTGTGCCCGCGCCGAAGCGTCGAGCTGGGCCGCCATCGAGTCGGTAAGGCGACGCTGGACGACGAGCAACACGAGCACCCGCGCTGCGCCCAAGGCCAGCACGAGGGCGGCCATGGTGGGGCTGACCAGCGCGATCACGGCGAGGTACCCGAGGACCAGCAGGGCGTCGAGTAACGAGGAGACCACCGAGGAGGTGAGAAACTCCCGAATCTGCGCGTTGCTGTTGACCCGCATCATCAGGTCACCGGTCTGGCGGCGCTGGAAGAAGGCGTAGGGCAGGGAGGTAAGGTGCTCGATGAAGCGGGTGGCGAGCTGGAAGTCGAGCGTGGTGCGGAGCTTGACCAGCAGGTGCATGCGGGCGAGCGTCGCCATCAGGCTGAACCCCACGACCACCGCGCAACCGAGCCCGAGGACGGTCAGCAGCGAGAGATCAGAGCGCGGGACCACCTTGTCGACGACGACGCCCATGACCAGCGGCATCAGCATGCCGAGAAGCTGGAGCAGGCCGGTCATCATCAGGACCTGCACCAGCAGACCTTGGTCGGCGAACAGTCGCTTGATGTACGGCCATGCGCTGTGCCGCTTGCCGCGGTGGTGCACGAAGCGGGCGTTGGGAGTAAACACCAACGCTACCCCGGTGAACTTCCGCCGAAACTGATCGATGGCAATCAGCCGTCGGCCACCTGCGGGGTCGACCACCCGGACGCCCCGTGCCTCGACCCGCTCCAGTACGATCCAGTGGCCGAAGGACCAGTGGACAATCGAGCCCGGAGGCAGGTAGCGGATCTGCTCGACCTCGATCTTCACCCCGCGTCCGCTGAGTCCGAAGTGGGCGGCCCCTTCGACGATTGCCTTGGCCGTGACCCCGGCCCCGCTGACGGCCAGCGTCTCGCGGACGCGGGCCAGCGGAGCGTCATGGCCCCAGTAGCCGAGGACCATGGCCAGGCACGCGGCGCCGCAGTCGGCGGCCTCGAGCTGTTGGACGTACCGCAGCCGCGCGCGGCGGGGGCGAGGCGAACGGGCGCCGAGCTTTGGGTCAGGCATCGCCCAGGATCCTCTCGAGCTGCGGGAACAGCAGGTGCGCCACCGATTGGTGTCGCACCGCGATGTCGGCCCGACCCACCATCCCCTCGTGCAGGGTCCAGGTACGCCCATCGGCCTCGATGGTGTCGGCGGGGAGCTCGGCCTCGACAATGATCATCGGTCCCTGGGCGGGAAGGGCATCGGCGATCTCGGGACCGACGATGCGGTGGATCTCCCGGGTGCCCACGACCTGCTCGCTGACGGAGGTCACCGTGAGTCGCTGGGGAGCGGTCGGGAACCCGTCGAGGGCGAGGGTGA
Source organism: Deltaproteobacteria bacterium (assembly GCA_022601155.1). Classification (GTDB taxonomy): domain Bacteria; phylum Myxococcota_A; class Polyangia; order Nannocystales; family Nannocystaceae; genus Paraliomyxa. The sequence goes on from JAHZJA010000813.1 coordinate 3,494, forward strand.
GCGCCTGCCCGACCTCGAGTGCGGGCCGGTAGCGGCCCGGGACGAGGGCCCGGACCAAAGGTCGGGGGTGGTCGTCGTCGGCGAGGGTCATGACCACCTGCCCGGCCTCCAGCGCCCGTCCCGTCTCGATGCGAACGTCGCCGATGTGGCCAGCAGCGGGGGCTCGCAAGTTCGCGTGCTCGACCTGCGCCTCGGCGCGGCGCCAAGTCGCTTGCGCCTGCGCCACCGCGAGCTCGTGGGTACGCTCGGACGGCGTTCGAAGGCGGGCGAGGAGGGTCCGGTCGAGCTCGGCGCGAGCGCGGGTCATCTCGGCGCGTTCGGGGTCCGCAGCGAATGTGACGAGCAGCTGACCGCGAACGACGGCCTGCCCCGGTGCGACGAGGACCGAGTCGACCACCCCGGCCCGGGCCGCCGAGATGTCGCGGCCGCGGGTCGAGACGATGAAGGCGGGTCCGCTCGCATACTCGCGGGCGTCGACCAGCGCGAAGAACAGTCCACCCGTGACGAACACGAGTACGACCAACAAATACGCATGACGTAGCCACCAGGGCATCGGCTCGAGCAGCACGCCGAAGTTCGGCTCGCCCTGCGCCAGGCCTTCGAGTGCCTCTTCCCGGTAGATTCCTCGGCGTCCGGCCATGCCCGCGTCGCGCTGGAGCTGCTCGGCTTGGCCCTCGACGTGGAGCATATGGAACAGCGGCGCGATTTGATCTGCCCACAGCGAGAGCACCTCGATCTCGGCGGGGGAAAACGCAGGCATTGCAGCGCTGCGCGCAATGACGACGACGGCGTGGGTCTCTCCGTTTGCGCTGGTGATGGGCAGCGCGAGCAAGCGCTCGGTGCCGCTGCCATCGGGGTCGTCGAGCTCGCGGCGCACGAGCGGGCACTGGCGCGCCCGCGGGGCGAGGCGAACGCGTCCGGAACTCACCGCGGCGCCCGCGAGCCCGTGATTCGCCGGAAACTCGTCACCGTCGGCCGTCCATAACAGGCCGTCCTCCGCGTCCACGAAGTAGCAGCGTCCGCGCGCCGCCTGACCGACCTCCGCCGTGGTCTCCGCCGCAACGGCGGCCATGCCCGGAAGATCAGATTGCAGCGCCAGGGTACGAACTCCGGCGGCGAGCATGCTCGCGCGCTCGGTGAGCACGGGAGGCAGGCCTGCAGCGCCAGTCGGAGCCATGGTGGCAGTCCACGGTGGTGGCGTCGGGGCGTAGGTCGGCGCGGATGCACCGACGTCTCGCGACAGGAGCGGCGTCGTCATCGAAGAAGGAGGCCTTGTGCCAGGGACGGGGTTCGAGAGCCGTTCGTTGGTCGATGCGGGGTCTCGTCGGCAAGGACGTCACGTCTGGCCCGAAACCCTCAACCAAACTTGTCGTTTCTCGCTCGGGGGCGGATGACCCCCGAATCCTGGCGACGCGGACCCGTGTCACCCCGTCGCGAGACATCCCATGGTCGCGTCGGCAACGTGGCGTCGTCCCCAAGCGGACGACGCCACGATCAGGATCCGCTTCCCGTCGAGCCCGCGACTCGCCCTCCGGCTCGGCGCGCCGGCGATCTGCTGGATGTGCCAGCCCATGGCGATGGCGCCGCCCAAGGCGAGCACCAACACGGGCACCACCGCCAGCGGCCAGCGTGGACCAGCCTTGCGTTGGCCCCGGCCGCACCTCGGCCTCCAGCCGAGCCTGCTCGATACGAAGCCGCCCCTCGTGGGCGGCTCGCGTCCGCGCCTCCACCTCCTGGATCCGCTGTTGATCTTCGCGCTCGCGGGCTTGCGCTTGCAGGTCCGGACTACGACCAGGAGGACGGAAGCCAGCGCGAAGTAGAACGTGGCCTTGGCCCGGACAGCGGCGAGCTCGGCCTGGAGAGCCGCGACGCCGGCGTGTTGGGGTGTGGCGGAGACCACAGGAGGACATCCGCGGCGGATCCAGGCCCTGGCGGTGGAAGGGGGAATCCCCGTAGCACTGCAGTGTCCAATGACCTCGAGCCGAGGTCTCACCCCTATAGGCCACTCGCCCCCCCTCGGGGGCGGGGCAATCCGCCGTTGGGGATCAGAAGGCCAGCTGGAGCGGCATGCACGTGAGTCCGAACGCGTCGACGTACTGCTGCGCGCGAATGTTGCCGATCGTCGCGACCTCACCCGGACCGCAATCGGTGAGCGGGAACGGGACCCCGCCGCTACCGCCCACGGGGTCGAGGTCCAACGACTGGTCCACACCGATCGACAGCGAGATGCCGTCGTCGTCGATGAGCAGACGCGTACAGCGGACGATCAGCTGGTAGACCCAGGATGATCCGGCTCGACCCCCGAACCCGGTGACCACGTAGTCCTCTGGACACACCGCCGAGTACGGGAAGCCGCCCGGTCCCCCGCGCGATGGCAATACGGTCCCAGGCGTGATGCTCAGCGCAAGGGGTCGCGACTCGGTGGAGATCCGCTGCCCCTCGTTCTCGGACAGCTGCAGCACGCCGCACACGATCTGAACCCGGTCCATCCACTGCCCGGAGTTGCCCTCGATTCCGATGATGACCTGGCCCTCGGGACACGCGTCGTCGAACGGATCGCCGCCCGCCAGGTTGCCCTGGAGCGGCAGCGGGGTCGGATTGGTCGGGTCGATCTCGATGCCGATGGGGCCCTGTCGACAGTCGTTGAGGCAGCCATCGAGCGGATCGGAGTTGTCGTCATCGCAGTCCTCTCCGAGCTCGACCTGGCCATTGCCGCAGCTCGCCGGGTCTCCATCGCCGCTGCTATCGCTGTGCGTGCTCGTCCCCGTGTCTCCGTCCGCCACCGTCTCCGTGTCACCGTCTGAAGTCGTCCCCGCGTCGCCCTGGGTGTCGCTGTCCGGATCGACCCCGATGGTAGTGATGTTGCCCGGGAGCTCCAGGCTGGTGCCCTCATCGCCCAGACCGAAGGGCTCGTGGACGGGAAGAGGAGACAGACATGCGGAGAGGGACAGCCCGAGCACGAGCACGGGCCTGACGCGTCGAATCATGGTCGTGGTGTTCATTGCACTGCCCTCCCGTCGGCGCCCGAGTCGTGGCGGCCCCCCATGGACATGGTGGAGGGGTGCTCACCCGTGGCTCCGTGCGACACCGCCGTTAGTCCAGCCCCGCGGCGAATCAATTGCGGCCGAGATCGAAAAAGAGCCCCGGCGTCGTCACAACGACGCCCCGTGATGTCCCAATCCAGAAGCAGAGGTTCGGCATGATGACGGTAGGATGAGATGCCGCTTGCCCTGCAGGAAGGCGTCGAAGGCGTCGAGAAGGCCACGCACCACGTTCATGACCCATTGTTCGCAGAGGCTCGGCCACGATGCTCGCGATCTCGACGGCGCGGGTCTGGAGGTCGATGACGAACAGAGCGTGGCGTCGGGACAGCCCGGTGGGCGTGAGGACCTCGACGGTAGAGAAGTCGGCGGCGCTGATGGCTCCCCAGTGGGCTTTGAGGAAGGTCGACCATTGCGTTGGTCGGCGAGGTGCCGGGTCGATGCCGTGGTCGGCGAGGATACGGGCGATGGTGGTACGGCCAACTTGGCGGCCGAGGACGGCCAGGATGCCGCGGATCCTGGTGTAGCCCCAACCGGGATTCTCGATGGCGAGGCGGACGACGAGTGCGGTGATGTTGTGTGGGGTTCGTGGCCGACCGGGCCCTCGCCGACGGCTGCCGTCGTACTTACTGGCGATGCGCTTTCGATACCAGCGCATCAGGGTGTCGGGCGTGACGATGGTGGAGAGATTGAGAAGGGCTCGGCGGCCGACTGACTTGGCCTTGGTGGCAAGGCGGCGACGCTGGGCGTTGGTGAGGAGGAGTCGGCACTTGCCGATGTGCTCCTTGAGCACGCGGTTCTCCCCGAGGAGGTAGGCGAGTCGGGTGGCCTGATGGCGATTTGAGCCAGCCGGCGAAGGCGACGACGAAGTGCTGGAGGAGACGGCCGTCCATGAGCGGGATCGGGTAGCAGGGGAGGGGAGAGCGCAGGCCGGGTTTGCGCAGGTTTGGCCCCACGGCGTCCCAACCCTCGGGTTCGTCCGAGCGGATGGCCGACGTGGGCCTTGAACCGCAAGATCACGTGGATTTCGGGCCGCCCGAGTTTGGGACAGCACGGCTCGCAACCGTCCGAAATCACTCGCGGATGAACCAAGTAGCCAGCACGGGTCGCCAGGAAAGAGCACGGATGCAACGAAGCCGCAGCCGACA
>JAHZJA010000814.1 GCA_022601155.1 Deltaproteobacteria bacterium
CGACCCCGAGACCGCCGCCCGCCTCGAGGCCGTCGTGTGGTTGATGCTCGTGGCCACCGGGAGCATTCGCGAGCGCGACGTGCCCGATCTCGCCGGCCACCGCGACCGCCTGCGCCGAGCCGCCGCGGGCCTCCCCACCGCCGTTCGAATCCTCCACCGCCACGAAGTCGCGGCCGATGACGAGTTCGCGATGGAGCCCGGCTTCGACAACTTCAGCCCCGTCAAGCAAGGCCAACGGCTGGCCCGCGATCGCAACGGAACCATCGACGCCAGCCTCGACGCGATCGTGATGCTTCCGCGGTACCAGGGCCAGGGCAACGACGGCTTCTTCCTCGCCACCACCGTCACGCGGCGATGGCTGGCAATGTCGGCCGCGGCACGTCGCGGCGGCCTCGGTCGGTTACTCGGCGTCTGGCCCGGCCTCCGTGCCGACCCCGCCGACCCCAACCGGTTGCAGTACGAAGGCACCGAGCCGCCGGCCCAGATGCTCCGCGCCCTGCGACTGATGGGATTCCACGGCGTGCGGGCGCGTCCGCCCGGCCTCGAGTTCTTCCGCCGTCGACCGTAGGCCGCCAGCGGGAGCACCTCGCCCGTCTCTCAGGGACGATCATCGCTCACCAGCAACGCATCGACATTGTTGGTGACCTCGTCGCCGTCGAGCGCATTGCGGTACAGCGCGAGGTAGTAGATGCGTCCGCGAAACCGCCCGCCATCGCCCTGAGCGTCGCCCAGCGACAGCCGCGGGGCCGCGCCGAGCGGGGCTCCGGACCCTATGGCCAGCATCCCCGTCGGAGACACCGCCAACAGCTCGCCGTCGAGGTAACCGCGAACTTGAGCGCCGCCGGTCTCGGCGGTGTCGATCACCGCGTGGAGCACGTGTCGTGCCCCAATCACACCCGCCACCGGGATTTCGGCCACCGGTTCGTCGCCCCACCACAGCTCGACGGCGTCCGTGCTGTGGGCCGCGATCCCCACGTCCACCGTGGTGCCGTCGCCCAGACTCATCAGGCGGACCACCCCCCCCGTGACTTGGGTGAATTGGAAGACCATCTCGATCGTGAGGGTGGTGCTGTGGGTGAGCTCATCGATCAGGCCGGCGTCGAGCGTGGGCGACTCCGCCCAGCCGACGCGACCGTCGACCACCCACTGTAAACCGCGGTTGCCCTCGAGGTTCTCCACGAACTGTGGGTATCCACCCAAGACCGCAACCGAGAGGTCGAGCCCCGGCTCCACACTATCGAGCAACTGTTCCGAGACCTGACCGCCGCTGGCCTCGTCGATGAACCACCGCGAGAGCACCTCGCCATCGACCAGCAAGGGCGCCGAGCCCTCGGTCGTGGCCATCCCTTCGCTGTCGACATCATCATCTGGTTGGCCGTCGTCGCTGGTCGAAGACGAGACCCCCGGAAGCGAGGTGCTCGCGAATCCAGAGGCTCCATCGTCGACCGATGACGTTTCGCCGCCGGATGCGAGCCCGCCCTGATCGGACAATGGAGGCAGCGGGGCCGTCCCCACGCAACCAAATACGCACAGCACTACGCCGAAACACACCCAACGTCCAACTACCATCGAGCGATCACTATGACCTCGGCACCGGGCTCGTGCGACCAAAAATGGTCCCGGCGTCGAGGTCGCAAGACCGCCGCGGCGGCGCGCGGCGGGTTGACAGCTGCCGGCAGCCGTCGGGGCCCGATTACTCCAACGGGATTTCGCCGATGGCGTCGATCGGCTCCATCACGCCGAGGTCGGTATCCCACGCCGCGCCGTACCCCAGCTGGCCGCGGTTGTTGCGCCCCCAGCACTTGGCGCGACTGTCCTGCGTGCGTCCGCAGGTGAACTCCGCACCCGCGGAGACCATCGTGGGCGCCAACGGCAGCGCGACATTGACCTGCATCGGCAGCGGCTCGGTAATGTCCATCGTGTTGCCGTAGCCGAGTCGACCATTGTCGCCCTCGCCCCAGCAGTAAATCTGCGTCGTCCCGATGTGCACACAAGTGTGGTCCTCACCGAGTCCGATCCCCGACGCCGCCATCGCGAAGGTGATGGGACCCAGCGAGTCCACTTCTTCGTCATCACCAATGTCGTCCAAGGTGCCGTAGCCGAGCTGGCCGCTGCCACCCGCCCCCCAGCACTGCATGCTCCCCCCCACGTAGTTGACGCAGGTGTGATTGAAGCGGGCCGAGATCACGATCGCCTGCTGGTCGAGCGAGACGATGGTCGAGGTCCCCGGGTCCTCGTTGTCGCCGATGTCCTCCGCCACCAGTGCCGTCCCCAGCTGCCCCAGGTTGTCGCGACCGAAACACAGCACATCGCCACCCGAGAGAATGGCGCAGGTGTGGTCGCCCCCGGCCGCCACGTGGTCCACTGCAACCCCAGCGCCCACGTTGACCGGTGCCACATCGCTCGGAAGCTCGTCGTCTCCCACCATGTCGATACCCGGCAGCCCCAGCTGCCCGCGATCGTTGCGACCCCAGCAGCGAAGGTCACCGTTGAGCATCACGGCACACGCATGCTGGTCGCCCGCCGAGATCTCGATCGGTGTACCGCCCAGCGAGATGGGGGTGATCGAAGCCGGCTCTTCGTCGGTGCCGAGGTCGGCTTGGTTGCCCTGGCCCAGGCGGCCGTGCTGGCCGTTACCCCAGCACACCACCTCTTCGGTCGCCAACAGAGCGCAGGTAAAGTCGCTCCCCAGCGACAGCTGCACGACCGGCGCCCCCACGTTCACGAATGGCATGTCGGCCGGCGTCTCGTCGTCGCCGATGTCCTGGCCCACCTCGAGGTAGCCCAGTCGCCCCGCGTCGTGGTTGCCCCAGCACTTGATGTCGCCATCGTGGAACAGCGCGCACACGTGCTCGTAGCCCGCCTGCACCTGGGCCGCACCGCCCGAGACGGTGCAGTCGTTGTTGCATCCATCCATGTCGATGCGGTTTTCGTCGTCGCACTCCTCGCCCTCGTCGATTTCGCCGTTGCCACACAGCACCAGCGTGCAGACGTCTTCGAGGCAGGTCAGCTCGCCCTCGCACATCTCCTCCTCGAGGCAGGTACAGCCCTCCTCGCCGGGAATACACGGTGTTCCCGAGCTCGAGCTATCGACGACCGCAGTCGTCCCCGACGAGCTCCCGCTCATCGTGCCTCCCGTAGTGCCATCGGTCGAATCGGCAACCATGGTGGTCATCATCGGACCTCCGTCGCTGCTGGAGCTCGAGCCCGCAGTGGACCCATCGCCAACGCCGTTGGTATTGCTCCCGCACCCCACCAACGCCACACAAACCAATAAAGAAGGAATCGAACAGGCCCGCATCGGGATCGAGGATAGCAAAAAGCACCGCAACTCCGGCCATTGGCGTCATTGCCAGTGCAGCGGGGAGACGAGGTGGTCGCCCGCCCTACCCGAGCTGTCACCCCCGTGCGGTGCTTCGACTGGACACTCGATCACCAGCTGCTACGGTTTCGCGCCGCCATCATGTCTGACGATCTGCACATCGAGGGAGGCGTGTTCATCCCCGCTTCCGCCATGGTCTGGACGGCCGCGCGATCGGGCGGACCTGGTGGTCAGAACGTGAACAAGGTCGCCACCAAGGTCGACCTGCGGGTCGACCTCGATGCCTGCCCTTCGCTGTGGGCGGGCGTCAAAGCTCGCCTGCGAGCACGGTCGGGGGTGCGCTTCGACGCCGACGGTCGGATCATCGTCACCAGTCAGTCCACCCGCTCGCAGGCCGACAACCTCGCCGATGCCCGGGCCAGGCTCGCCGCTCTGGTCGCATCGGCGCTGCGACCCGCCAAGCCACGCCGGGCCACCAAGCCGACGGCCGGCGGACGCCGTAGACGGCTCGAGAACAAGCGTCAGCAAGCTCAGAAGAAGAGCGGGCGGGCCCGCGTGCGCGGCCAAGACGACTGACACTGCCGCACGATGGGTCAGGGGCACTGTCGCTGTGCCCCACTTTTTTTGTCCGGGGATGGCCCACCGATATCGTCCGCGGCATGAGACGCCGACTTCGCCATCTTGCCCCCCTCGTTGGCGCGACAGCCACGCTTACTCTTGCTGGCGTCGCCCATGGCGCTCAAGGCGCACAGGCCGAGGATTCATCCACCACATCCGCGGAAACAGCCGCCGAAACGCCCACTGAGACCACGGAAGCCCTCACCATGGGCGGCACCAAGGTCGCCAGCAGCCAGGTCGAGGGCGAAGCCTCCGTCTCGACCACGAGTGTCGCTGCCTCGGGCAGTGCCGACGGCAGCGGTCTACAGGGCACCTTCGGTATTGGTGCGATTCGAACGCTCAGCGGCCTCACTGGGGTCAACGCGCGCTACTTCGTGCTCGACAAGCTGTCGGTCGGCCTCAACGTCGGCGTGGGTACGTTCACGTTCGCGGAGAACGACCCTGCTTCCACCGACATGTGCCCGGGCCCCGACTGCCGCTTCGAGGACAACCGTACCGTCGCCACCTACGGCCTGGGCCTCGAGGGTCTGTACTTCCTCAAGCAGGGCAACCCCGCCGGTAGCCTGCCCTTCCGCGCCGACTTCGGCATTGGCGGCCGACTGACCTACTTCCAGACCATCAATACCGCCGACGTCGAGGACAACCTCGACGACAACACCGAGCTCGACATCGAGATCCCGGCCGTCATCCAGCTCCGCTTTGGAGACCACTTCGTCCTC
>JAHZJA010000071.1 GCA_022601155.1 Deltaproteobacteria bacterium
CAGCACCCCCAAGGGCATCAGCACCGCAGTGGGGCCGACGGTCAGCGCCAGCACGGGAAGCGACAGCAGCAACAAGCCACCGCCCGCCACCAAAGCGAACACGTTGGGGCCGATGGCCATCGCCATGGCCAGGTCGCCCGCGGACAGGCCGGTCATGCGCAGCACCGGGAGGGTGCCCGCCTCACGCTCGCGCGCGGTGGAGGTGGCGGTGACCACGGGGCCCACCACCACGAGCATCACGCCCGCCAGGAGGAATGCGACGACCCCGAACAGCTGCCATTTTTGACCCATCGGGATCGGCGAGCGGTAGCGGACCATCGGCTTGAGGATCGCGGAGCGGACGGCGCTGTCGTCGACCCAGCCGCCCATCCAGATCTCGGCTTCGTTGTTGGTGATGGCGTCGTGGACTGCCTGCAGCTCGTACTTGGTGGCACGGGCGAGATCGAGGTCGATCTCGGGCAGCCCGGCACTCACCAGCTCGGACGCGGGGTTGTTCATCACCGCGGTGTTGCGGTCGTAGGCGGCGTTGTCGTCGGCCCAGTCGACGTGGGCGCGCCCTGCGATCCACGTGGCGACCTCGACCCGGCGCATGAAGTCGTCGTAGCCCTCGTCGCCGCGGGGCGTGAGTGCTTCGACCAGCTCGACCCGGTCGCTCTGCGCGCTCTCCCCGGCCGCGTAGTTGTTGGCGCTGTCGCGACGGAGCAAGCGCCGCACGCGGCGCTGCACCCGGCGAAGCTCGTCCCGCTCGGCCTGGATGAAGCTCTTGAGGCTCTCGCGGAGGTCCGACTGCTGCATCCGGAAGCGTCGCGAGTCGTCGACGCCGTCGACCCAGCCAATTTGGTCGGCGGGATCCATGTGGACCACGACGCGCTCACCGTTGACCAGGGCCGTCATCCCTCGACGCTTGTTGTCGGGCGTGGGCGCGGGGCGGACATCGACCCGCTCGAACGCACCGAGCATGCGGGCGCGCCGGATCTCGACCGACGTGGCGTCGGTCGGCGAAAGGTCGATCACCGACTCGGTCAGTGCGTCCCTCAGCGCGATGGTGTCCCCCTGCAAGACGCCGGTCTTGGGATCGAACTCCATCTGCTCGACCAGCTGCTGGGCATCGGACAGCTGTCCCTTGGCCATTACGATGCGGCGATCGAGCTCGGTGAGGACCGAGACCCGGATGCCGCGACGCCGGTAGAACTCCCGATCGACGCGCGCCTGCGTGCGGTCGTCGTAGTTGCACTCGGACAGGTACGGGCTCGAGCCACACACGGCGGTGGAATTCTCGAGTCCAACCTGGACCCGAAGATGATGCGCCTCGAGGCTATCGAGCCCCGTGAGTGCCGAAATCCCCAGCCAGGTGAGACCGGTGAGAACTGCGACGGAGAGCAGCGCAGAGACCAGCCGCGCTCGCAAGTCGCGGCGAAGAAACGGACGAAGCCGCGTGTAAAGAGGTTGGCGCATGTTTGGGAACTCCTTGGGAGCTTTGGGCAACGGAGGGGAAGCAACGGGGCTCGGTTGGTCGCGACGACGGCCGAGGGCAAACGACACCGAGCTTTGCTTAGTGTTCCATAAATCGGAGGGCTTGGCTCGGGCAAAGGGACGCAGGTCGCCCGGGTCGGAGCCCGCGTCGCTGACTGTTGCCAACGCACGAGACTCATCGAGGATTTCACGCCAGGTTCACTTCGGACATTCGGTGCGAAAAACCGTCGTGGGTGACTGCGAGCGCCATATACGGCGCCTGAATGCGGCCCGTCGTAGCCCACATCCCCGACCTGTAACGACAACGACGCGCGAGTGCATCGCATATCGGTTGCGCGCTTGGCTCCAACCCCGACGCTCGCCATCCGATGGAATGGACTCGCGTTGGGCCTCAACACGGGCATCGTGGCGGCGTACTATCCGCGCCGTGTCCAACGTCGACGCATTGACGGCTTCGTCGCCTGAAGACCTCGGGGTCTCCACCTCTGCCCACACCGAGATCGTGCGCTGGCTGAGCGCTACGACCCACGCGGACTACCGTGAGCCGCTGGCGGCGCTTTGCACCCTGGCGCTGAGCGGCGACGCGCAGGCTCGCGCGGATCTGGCGGATGCATTCGCCGGCCCGTTGCCGATCGGAACCGGCGGACGGCGCGGATTGGTGGGGCCTGGGCCCAATCGCATCAATACCGTCGTGTTGCGGGAGACCATCGAGGGGCTGCTGCAGGCCATGCGGGCCGAGGGAGTTCCAATGCGGGTCGCGGTGGCCTTCGACACCCGTCGTGACAGTCACCCCTTCGCGCATGTCGTGGCCGGGCAGCTCGCGACCGCGGGGGTGGAGGTGCTGCTCATCGACGCGCCGCGTCCGACGCCTCAGCTGTCGTTCGTGGTGCGGGCCCACGACTGCGGCGCCGGGATCGTCATCTCCGCCAGCCACAACCCTCCCAGCGACAACGGCATCAAGATCTATGGCCCCGATGGTGCGCAGGTCTTGGGAGCTCGTGATCGCGCCCTGATGACCGGCATCCGAGCGGCGATGGTCGCGCCGCTGCCTGCGATCGATCCTGCACAGGCAGATCGCATCCGGGTGCTGCCGCTGACCGAGACCGACGGGGCCTACCACGCATTCGTCCGCGACCAGGGCGTCGCGCCCGCCGATGCGCTGGCGAGCAGTGGTCTCGCCGCAGTGTTCACGCCGCTGCACGGCGTGGGCCACACCGCCGTGGTTCCGGCCCTCGAAGGGACCGGGGTCCGGGTGCACCTGGTCGATCGCCAGTGCGATCCCGACGGCGGGCGGTTTTCCACGGTCGACAGCGCCAATCCGGAGTCTCCCGAGTCGATGACATTGGGGGCGACGCTGGCCGATGAGGTCGGGGCGCAGGTCGTGATCGCGACCGATCCCGACGCCGACCGGCTCGGCGCGCTGGCGAGGGGTGCTGACGGGGCGCTCGCCCCCATCGACGGCAACCGGCTCGCGGTGATCATGCTCGACCACGTGTTGCGCCACGGGCCACGGCCCGACAACGGCTGGGTGCTGACGACGGTCGTGACCTCGGCGCTCATCGGGATCATGGCCCGGGCGGCGGGCGTGGAGGTGGTCGACGATCTCCTGGTCGGGTTCAAGCACCACGCGGGCATGATGGCCGAGCAACCCGAGCGCACGGTGGTGTTCGGCTGCGAGGAGAGCCACGGCTTCATGCGGGGCGACCACGTGCACGACAAAGACGGCGCGGTGGCGGCCCGGTTGCTGGTCGAGGCGGCGGCGCTGGCCCACGGCCAAGGCAAGACGTTGTTCGATGTGCTCGACGACATCTGGCTCCGCCACGGCTACCACCGCGAGCGCACCGAGAACCTCTATGCCTACGGTGCAGCCGGACGCGAGGCCATTGCCACGCTGATGAAGCAGCTTCGGGCCGAGCCCCCCACGGCCTTCGGTGGTCTCGACGTCATCGATGTCATCGATCGCCTCGAGCCGCGCGGGACAGGCAGCGCCACACGAGACCTGCCCAGCAACGTGCTCATCTACGAGCTGGCCGGTGAGCACCAGGGGCGGCGGGCCACCTGTCGGCTCGCGGTGCGACCCAGCGGGACCGAGCCCAAGGCGAAGGTCTACGCCCTCGCGGGGAGCGAAGGCGGGCTGGATGCCGCCGGCCTGGCCGCAGCCAAGGGCCAGATCGACGGGATCGTCGACGCGGTGCTGGCCGATGCGCGAGCGCGGGCCGAAGCCGCCATGTCCTCTCGGCAAGGATCGTGAACGCGACCCGCTGGCGCTGGCTGGGCCTCGTCGCTGCGGTGCTCGCGGTGGCGGCCGCCCTGTGGGTGACCAGCGGCAAGAGGCGCTCGCGCCCGGCACCGCAGGATCCTGCGTCGGTGGCCCGCAAGCCCTCGGCTCGCAGCACGCAGCCCGCGACCACAACCCGTTCCCCCGGTGGCGTGATCCGACGCGAGCCGACCGTCGAAGGGGAGGGCGCCGTGCAGGGACGGGTGGTCGACCAAGACGGTCAGCCCGCGACCGAGGGCCAGCTGGTGCTGTGGTGCCTGGGGTCCGATGGGCAGGTGGCGCGCATTCACGATGGCGTGGTGACTCTCGACCAAGAGGGACGATTTTCCGGCCCGGGGTGCCGCGGCCGAGTGTGTCCGCGACTGCGCCACCCGTTCTTGGTGCCGGCGTCGCCGTGGAGCATGCGGGCGGGGACCGAGATCACCCTCGAGGCCCGAACCCTCCCGCGGCTTTGGGGGCGGGTGGTCGACCCGCAGGGCAACGCGGTCGCCGGGGCCCAGGTGGTGATCACGGCCGGGGCCGACGACGATCCCACCGCGGTGCTGCCCGTGGTGACCTCGGCGACGTCCACCGATGCGGACGGGATCTTCTCGGTAGCCCGGATCGAGCGGCCGCCCTGTGACCCGTGCCAGGAGGCGGGGCCGGGGTGTCCCGACGAGCTGCTGCCCGTGCTCGACCAGGTGGAGGTGATCGCCCGCGCGGCGGGATGGGCCCCGGGATCGCGTACCGTCGATGTCGCGGAGGCGAGAGATCTGGAGTCCGCCGCCGTGGTCGCGGTGTCGGCTCCCGGCGCGGCCATCACCGGTCGGCTCGTCGATGCCGAGGGCCAGCCGCTCCCCCGCGCGGTGGTCTTGGCGCGGTCGCAGCTGCGGAGCCACGAGCAACACCAGACCAGGGCCCCCGACGGCGAATTCTCATTCGACACCCTGGCCGACGGGCCCTACACGGTGCGGGCGATCCAAGATGGCCGTGAGCTGACCCGACAGCTCGATGTCGAGCCGGGCACCGATGTGGAACTGAGGCTGGTCGAGCGCCAGCGCGATGTGGAGCTGGTGGTGGTGAATGCCGAGGGAAGCCCTCGCGCCGATGTGCAGGTCGAGGGCGGGCCCTTTGCGCGACAACGCACCGACGCGGGGGGAAGGGTGCGCGCCACGCGAGCAATCCCCGGGACTTACATCCTGCGCGTCACACCTCCTGGTGCGTCTGTACGCGCCCACGACCTGCGAATTCCACCATTGCCGAAGCTGGACCCCGCCGATGTCGCGTTGACCCTGACCCTGCCCGAGGCGGACTGACCGGACCATCATGGACGGGTTGGGGCCTCGGTCACCATCGGCGGTCGTTTCTTTGCATGCGCGGGGTATCATCCGCGTGGCGTGTCAGGCTCGCAGGGGGAGGCTCGGACGACTGCTGAGACCGGGGGGACCGAGTCGCCAGGGTTTCCCAGGGTATTTGGCAAGTACGTGCTGGTGCGCCCGTTGGCGCGCGGCGGCATGGGCGAGCTGTTCTTGGCGGCCGCGGGTGAGACCGGCGGCTTCGAGAAGATGTGCGTCGTCAAGAAGGTCTTGCGCAGCGTCGAAGACCAGGGCGTGCATCGGCGCTTCCTCGACGAGGCCAAGGTCGTGGTGCGCCTCAACCACGCCAACCTCGTGCAGGTGTTCGACGCCGGCCGAGTCGACGAGGAGTACTACCTCGCGATGGAGCTGGTGGAGGGCAAGGATCTGCGCGCGGTGTGGAACCGGTGTGCACAGCTGCATCGACGCATTCCGGTCGAGGTGGCCATCTTCGTCATTCGCGAGATCCTGCGGGGCCTCGAGTATGCCCACGACGCTCTCGCCCTCGATCTCGTGCACCGGGACATCTCGCCCCCGAACTTGTTGGTCGGGTATCGCGGCGAGATCAAGCTGACCGACTTCGGCCTCGCCAAGAGCGCCATCAAGCGCGAGATGACCAGCCCCGGCGTGGTCTTTGGTCGCTACAGCTATCTCGCCCCCGAGCAGGCCAAGGGCTTGCCCGCGGACCGGCGTACCGACATCTACGCCTGCGGCATCGTGCTGTGGGAGCTGCTGACCGGTCGCCAGCTGTTTCCATCCGCCGGCCGCAGCCATCAGCAAGCACTGACGGCCGTACGCAACCCCAAGGTCCGCGCACCCTCGTCATTGGTCCCCGGCATTCCCGAGGGACTCGATGCGGTGGTGCTGCGCGCGTTGGCCAAAGACCCCAAGGATCGCTACCAGAGCTCCGGCGAGCTGCGGGCAGCGCTGTCCAAGTGCATCAGCGAGAACTTTCCCAGCTGCGATGCGGACCGGGTCGGCGAGTTCATGCGCGACATCTTTGCCCGCGAGTACAAGCTCGAGGGGCGAGACGTCGCCACGCTGTCGCAGCGCGACTTCTCGTCGATGCGGGCCGAGGCCGATCACACCAGCAGCATCAGCCTCAGCGAGGCGTTGGCCGCCGAAGACCCCAGCACGATGCCGCTGCGGGACTCCGAGATCATCGAGCTGGACAAGGCGCGACGTGACCTGGGGGGCACCAGCCGTCAGAACCTTCGCGATGGCGCCAAGGCGTGGGTCGGCAAGATCATCGGCCAGCGCTATCGAGTCGAGGGGATCATCGGCATCGGCGGCATGGGGGCGGTGTTCCGTGCCAAGCACCTGGCCCTGGGCAAGACCTTCGCCCTCAAGGTGCTGCACCGCGTCTACACCCGCAACTCCGACATCGTCGCTCGGTTCATGCGCGAGGCTCGGGCGGCCACCCAGACCGGGCACCCCAACATCATCGACATCATCGACATCGGCACGACCGACGACGAAGACGTCTACTTCGTGATGGAACTGCTCGAGGGGCGCACGCTCGGCGAGGTGGTGGGGACCGAGGGGCCGCTGGCCGTACGCCGGGCCGTCCACATCGCCCGCCAGATCTGCCGGGCCGTGGCCGCGGCGCACGAGGTCGCGATCATCCACCGCGACCTCAAGGCCGACAACATCATCCTCATCACGCGCGGCAAGGACCCCGACTTCGTCAAGGTCCTGGACTTCGGCATCTGCAAGACCGGCGGCAACGACTCGGGCCAGACCTCGCCCGGTGTCGTGATGGGGTCGCCCGACTACATGGCGCCCGAGCAGGGGGCGGGGCTCGATGCCACCGTCGCCTCCGACGTCTACGCGATCGGCTGCATCGTGTACGAGATGCTCGCCGGGTGCCTGCCGTTCACGGGCCGCAACGCCATCGACGTGCTCATGCAAAAGGGCGCGCGCGAGGCCGACCGGGTCAGCACCCATCGCCCCGAGGTTCCCGTTGCGCTGGCGGATGTGCTTGCCCGCTGCCTGATGCGCTCGGCCCAGGACCGGCCGCCCTCGATGCGGGCGCTCGAGTACGAGCTGACCCGTGCGGTCGATGGCCGTGCCACCGCGGTCGCGGCCGTGCTCGGGCTCAACATGGAGGGCGACAGCGGGCCGCAGCGCACCGACGTCGATCCGTCACCCGCCGCCTCGGCCAGCTTTCACCGGGCCGCAATCGCCTCGCTGGAGTCGCCTGGTTATGAGCCCGCCGAGCGCACGGTCGTCGCGCAGCGGCCCCGGCAAGAGCGGACTCAGATCGCACCCATGCCCTCGGGCCCCACGGCCGTCATCGGGCAGGGGGTGGTCGCCGCCCCGCTGCCTCAGGTGGGCTCGCACGGGCCGATCCCCATGTCCTCGACCAAGGGCAGCGGTCGGCTCGCGGGCGGGCTCAAGGCCCTGGCCTTCGTCGGATTGGGGGGGTTGTTGGCCAGTGGAGTGTTGCTGGCCCTGAGTCCCGGCACCTTCAGTCGACTGCTGGGCAACGATACCGACGAGGCCCGGCCCGCGCCCGCGACCGGGGCGCTCGACTCGGTGACCGCAGCCACCTCACCCGGGGTCGCCGACGGGGGGACGAGCGATGCCGTGCCCGCGGTCGGAGGGACCTCTTCGGGGGAGGCCGACGACGCCGCGTCCGACCTGGTGATCGACGAGGCCACCGACGGCTCGGGTGGCGAGCCCACGGGCGAAGCCGTCGTGGATTCAGCCGAGACCGACGGGGTCGAGCCCGGCTCGGGCGACGAGCCCACGCTGCCCAGCCCGATGACCGCCGCTGAGCTGGTGGCCCAGGCCGAGCGCGCGCTGGCGGCCAGCCACTGGCGCGAGCCCGCCGCAGGCAGCCTGGCCCTGTCGCTCACCATGCTCCACGTGCTCGACCCCGGGCATGAGGCCCTCGCACGGCTGCGCAACCTCGCCGCCGAGCAGCTGGTGCCCGTCGGCGAGAAGGCCATGCGGCGCAAGCAGTGGGTCAACGCGAGCGAGGCCTATCGCGACCTGCTCGGGATCTGGCCCGACCACGTCGAAGCCCGCGTCCAGCTGCTGGAGTCGCTGCACAATAGTGGCCGGGTGCTCGCCAAGCTCAAGGACCACGAAAAGGCTCTGGCGGCAGCCGACGAGATCCTCACCAAGGAGCCGGAGGACTTTCGCGCGATGATGCTTCGAGCCGAGGCGCTGTACGGCCTGTCGCGCTGGCAAGAGTCCAAGGCCGCGTTCTCCCGGGCGCGCAGGCTCAACCCCCGCAGCAAGGCGGCGAAGAAGGGCTTTTGGCGCGCGCAGGGCAAGGTTCGTCAGGCCGCGAAGAAGTCTGCGGGCTGACTCGTACGACGCCCGGGGCCTGCGCCTCAGTGGTCGGCACGGGGCGGTTGCAGGTATCGCAGCGAGTCCGCCGCTCGGCTCGGCTGCACCCCGAACAGCCGCTTGAATTCGCGGCTGAATTGCGAGGCGTTGGCGTATCCGACCTTGAACGCCGCCTCGCCAGCCTTGAGGCCTTGGCCGACAATCATGATGCGGGCACGGTGCAGGCGTATCCTCTTGATGTACTGCAGCGGCGACATCAGGGTGACCGTCTTGAACGCCTGGTGGAAGACCGACTCGCTCATGCCTGCCCGCTGGGCGAGCGTGGGGATGTTGAACGGCTGCTCGTAGTGCTGGTCGAGGTGCTGGATGATCGCGGTGACCCGGTGCGCTTGGCTGTTGGACGGAGCCAGTGCCCGCAGCTGCGCTCCCTGGTCGCTACGCAGGACGAAGTACAGGATTTCTCGCACGAGGGTAGGGGCGAGGATACGGGAGTCGACCGGTGACCGGACCGCACGAAGGAGCCGAATGAGCGCGCTGCGGAGTCCTTCGGTGACGGCGGAGGCATGAACCGCGACTCCTGCGTCGGCGTCGAGTGCGACGGGTGCCTCATCGGCCAGCGCGAGGACCAGCTCGCTGACCACGGCCGGATCGATGTGCAGCACCGCCGCGAGAAAGGGCTCGGACTCGCTTGCTTCGATCTCGAGCTCCATGGGCAGGGGCGCCGCCACGATCAGGAACCGATCGGCGTCGTAGACGTAGGCCTGCTCCTCGAGAAACACGCGCTTGCGCCCCTGTGCTGCAATGCACAGGCTTGGCCGGAAATTGACCGCCGTCCGCCGAACCGGAGCCTCGTACCGCACCACATGCAG